>NZ_KV809429.1:52321-85449 GCF_001812555.1 Micrococcus sp. HMSC067E09
GCCGGCGGCGCCGTTGCCGATCCACTTCTTGTGGCCGTTGATCCTCCAGCCTCCGTCCACGGGGGTCGCGGTGGTCTCGAGGGAGACGGAGTCGGAGCCGTGGGTGGGCTCGGTGAGTGCGAACGCGCCGTAGAGCTCGCCGGCGGCCATCTTCGGCAGGTACGTGGCCTTCTGCTCGTCGGAACCGCACATCTGGATCGAGCGCATGGCCAGTCCGCCCTGCACGCCCACGATGGTGGACAGCGAGCCGTCGATGCGGGAGAGCTCCATGGTGGCCAGGCCGGAGGCGAGGCGGGAGTAGGTGGGCTTGCCCTCGACCTCGACGCCGTCACGCAGCAGGTCCGCCTCGGCCAGTCCCGGGATCAGCCCGGTGGGGTACTCGCCCTTGTCCCAGGCGTCCTGGAGGGTCTTCTGGACCTCGGGGGTGAGGTAGGCGCGTGCGGCCTTGAAGAGGACGAGGTCCTGCTCGTCGATGTCCTCGAAGATCGCGTAGGCGTCCGTGTCCAGGGGACCGGTGATGTCGTACTCGGGTTCGGCGGTGGGCAGCTGCTCGGTCATGGCAGGTCCTCTCGGTGGGAGGTGGAGCGCCGGGTCCGTGCGGCGGGGGCCTCACGGTGCGCGGAGCCTCACGACGACGGCCGCTCGCCTCCGCCTGTCCGGCGCGGGATGCTGGATCCAGCATCGTATGAGACTGAGTTTCAGGTCAAGTGAGACGCCGTATCAGACTGCGTATGATCGTCGACATGAACAAGAGGCTCGCCGCGCACACGCCCGCCCTCATCCGCCTGCTGGACGAGCAGGGCTGGGACGCCACCACCGTGGACGCCCTCGCCGCTGCGGTCGGCGTCAGCCGAGCCACGTTCTTCCGCACCTTCGGCTCCAAGGAGGACGTGGTCTTCCACGACCATGCGGTGCTGCTCGAGGAGCTCGAAGAGTTCCTGGACGGAGCGAGCCCGGGCCCCGAGGCCACCGCGGACGCGCTCGTGGAGGCCGTGCTGCGGGTGTTCCGGCACCATGCCGCGGACCCGGCACAGGCGCAGGCCCGGTACCGGCTGCTGCGGCAGTCCAAGGCGCTGCGGAACAGGGAACTGCTGAGCTCGCACGGCTACGAGCGGCTCTTCGCTCGCTGGCTGCGGGGCCGGCCGGAGACACTGCCCGGCGGGGACGCCACGGCGTTCGGCCTGGCCGGCGCCGCCGTGGCCGTCCACAACGCGGCGCTGCGCGGTTGGCTGCGGGAGGGCGCCGAGACCGGCGTTCTGCCGGACGCCGCCGACGCCGAGGAGCGGCTCGCCGAAGACCTGACCGGCCTGGTCCGGGCGTTGACCCGATCCCCGAGCCCGGCGGCCGACGCCGCCCGGGTGAGGACCGTCGTCGTGACGGTGGACAAAGGGCGGCCCGACACGGACGCCGTGCTGGCATCGGTGCGGGCCGCCCTGGAGAGCTGAGACGGGCTCAGCCGGAGTTCAGCGGGCCGGAAGGCTCACTCGTCGATCTGGATCTCCCCCATCGGACCGAAGCCGTCGGCCGAGATCTGCTCGGAGATGATCTGCGGGGTCTTGGCGAGCAGCGGCTTCATGGCGTCGATGCCCTCCTGGAAATGCGGGGACTCCACATGGGCCTTCGCGCCCTCGTCGGTGAAGCCCTCGAGCAGGAAGTACTCGTTCTTCTCGCCCTCCACCGGCTGGTACCACTCGAAGAACATGTTGCCCTCCTCGCTGCGGACGTCTGCGGTGTACTTCGCGACGGCGTCCATCCACTGGTCGGCGAGCTCGGGCTTGACGGTGAACTTCAGGTTGATCAGGATCATGCGTCCACTCTGGCCGATCAGGCCGGGAGCGCGCCAGCACGGCGGCTCCGCCCACGGCGGAATCCCTGCGGACCCGGGCACCTGACATCTGTGACGGGCGCGGGTGAGGGCACAGCCGCCACGGGAGTAGCATCGACCTCATGTCTGACGTGATCGCGCGCACGGAGCGCCCCGCCATCGCCCTCACCATCGCCGGTTCCGAGGCCACCGGCGGTGCCGGCGCCCAGGCCGACCTGAAGACGTTCCAGGAGCTGGGCGTGTTCGGCATCGTGTCCCTGACCTGCATCGTCTCCTTCGACCCGAAGGACGACTGGAACCACCGCTTCTTCCCGGTGCCCACCGAGGTCATCGCGGACCAGCTCGAGGCTGTCCAGAAGGACTACGAGGGCACCCTGAAGACCGTGAAGCTCGGCATGCAGGGCTCCCCGGAGGTCATCCGCACCACCGCCGGCGCCCTCAAGTCCCAGGAGTGGGACCACGTGCTGCTGGACCCGGTGCTGATCTGCAAGGGCCAGGAGGCCGGCCACGCGCTGGACACCGACCAGGCGCTGAAGGCGGAGCTGCTGCCGCTGGCGACCTTCACCACCCCGAACCACTTCGAGACCGAGCAGCTCTCCGGCATGACCGTGAAGACCGTGGGCGACCTGATCGCCGCCGCCAAGAAGATCCACGAGGTCTCCGGCGCCGCCGTGCTCGCCAAGGGCGGCATGCACCTCGAGGGTCCGGACGCGGTGGACGTGTTCGTGGACGGCGAGACCGTGGAGGTCCTCTCCGAGCCGAAGATCGGCACCGAGGGCGTCTCCGGCGCCGGCTGCTCCCTGGCCGCCGCCGTGACCGCCGAGCTGGCCAAGGGCGCCACCCCGCTGGAGGCTGCGCGGCGCGCCAAGGCCTTCGTGACCACCGGCATCCGCCAGGCGGTGGACGGCAACACCCCGTTCGCCGCCCTGTGGCAGGGCGGCCTGCGCCAGGGCTGACCTCTGTCTCCCCCGCCCATGTTGCCCTCGTTCCGATCCGGAGCCCCCCGCACGCGCTCCGGATCGGAACGAGGGCTTCGTCATGCCGCCATCGCCGACGAGAGGACCCCATGACCTCCCCGACCGACACCGCCGCTCCCCTGCCGACCCCCACCTGCCTGCCGCAGGCCCTGCGGCTGACCGACGCCGAGCGCGAGCGCATGCACGCGGACTACGTCCACCTGCACCGCCACCCGGAGCTGTCGATGCAGGAGCATGAGACCGCCGCCTGGATCGAGCGGCAGCTGGACGAGCTCGGCGTCGAGCACTTCCGCTGCGGCGGCACCGGCGTGGTCGGCATCCTGCGGCACCCGGAGTCCCCGGAGGCGACCACGGTCGCGTTCCGCGCGGACTTCGACGGGCTGCCGATCCTCGAGGACACGGGGCTGGACTACGCGTCCACCGCCCGTGGCACCCTCGCGGACGGCAGGGACGTCCCGGTGATGCACGGCTGCGGCCACGACACGCACGTGATGGGAGCGCTCACCGCCGCACGGCAGCTGGTGAAGGCCCCTGAGACCTGGCAGGGCACGGTGGTGTTCGTGTTCCAGCCGGGCGAGGAGACCGGAGCCGGCGCCGCGGCGATGGTCGCGGACGGCCTCTGGGACCGTGCCCCGCGGCCGGAGGTCGTCCTGGGCCAGCACGTCATGCCGCTGGAGGCCGGAAGCGTCTACGTCATCCCCGGCACCGCCATGGCCCTGGCCGACTCCCTGCGGGTGACCTTCCACGGAAAGCAGGCGCACGGCTCTCAGCCGCAGGACAGCATCGACCCCATCGTGATGGCCTCCCACGCGGTGGCCCGGCTGCAGACCGTGGTCTCCCGCGAGGTGGACCCGCGCGAGTCCGCCGTGGTCACGGTCGGCACGTTCCACGCCGGCCTGAAGGAGAACATCATCCCCGCCGAGGCGACCATCGAGCTCAACATCCGCACTTTCACCCCCGCGCGTCGGGACCAGGTGGTGGCGGCCGTGGAGCGCATCGTGAAGGCCGAGGCCGCCGCCTCCGGCGCCCCGGAACCGACCGTCGAGCCGATCAGCACGTTCCCCCGCTGCTACAACGATCCCGGGCACTCCGAGCGCGTCACCGCCGCCCTGCGCGCCGAGCTCGGCGCAGAGCAGGTCACCTCCGCCGCCCCGTTCATGGGCTCGGAGGACGTGGGCGCCCTGGCCGACGCCATCGGCGTCCCCCTCGTGTACTGGCATTTCGGCGGCTTCCAGGGCGCCCCGGAGCAGTACCCGGTGAACCATCACCCCGCCTTCGGGCCCGTCATGGCACCCACCCTCGAGGCCGGGCACCGCGCCGCCCTGGCCGGTCTGCTGGCCTACATCGGACGGAGCTGAGCCCTCTCCCCTCAGAGCCCTCGTTCCGATCCGGAGAGCGTCTCGCCGGCTCCGGATCGGAACGAGGGCTCCGGGAGAGCGCCGGCTCCGCGCATGGCGGCAGGAGCGGACTTCATGGCGACAAGCGCGGACTTTCCAGAGAGGATGGAGGCATGAAGACCACCGAGTTCGGAATGTTCGCCCACGCCCCGATGTCCGGCGAGACGGCCGCGTATCTGCCGAAGCGGGCCACCCGCCCCGGCTTCCTGCGCCCGGGCAGCCGCAGCTACGGCCTGCTCGCCGCCGCGGGTCTCGGGGCCCTCAGCCTGCTGGACCCCTCGGAGGGGGACGCACGGGAGCGCAGGACGGTGAACCGGATCATCGCCGCCGCCACCGGCGTCTACGGCGCAGCTGAGCTCCGGGCCGCGATGGACGTGGGTGCCCTCGCCGCCGGCGTGACCCCGCGCTTGACCACCCGCCTGCGCAACGGCCTGGTGGGTCTGGCCGGAGGTGCTGCCGCCGGCGGGCTCGTGGCCCTGGCCCCGGCCGTCTACGCGAAGTGGGACGCCACGAGCATGGACCTGCTGGAGAAGGTCGGCGCCACCGGTCTGGCCCAGAAGGCCGGCCTGACGCATCCGCGCGCGGCCATGGCCGTGCTCGGCGTGGCCGCCGCCCTGCTGGGCAATGCCGCCGCCCGCCGCACCCACCGCGACGCCGTGCAGCAGGGTGCCCTGCTGCGCTTCATGGACGACATGCCCGAGGATGAGGACGGACTCGCACCGGTCCCGGTCCCGGCCGCCGCCCGCGTGCTGCTGGAGACCCTCCTGGACCCGGCCCTGGCCGAGGGCGCCGCTCTGCCGGGCCAGGCCGCACTGCGCGCCCAGCTGGCGCACACGAAGGCCGTGGAGCAGGAGCCGGGCGTCGAATTCACCGACTGGCTGCCGCTGGTGGTCGACGCCGAGACCCCGCTGGTGCGCGCCGTTCCGCACGACTTCACCTGGCCCGTGCGCGGCCGATTCACCCACGAGGGCCAGGAGTTCGAGGTGCGCCTGTGCGTGGTGGACGGCGAGCTCGGCGCCCTCGTGGTCGAGCCGGTGGACCAGGACTCGGACGACGCCTGGCAGGCCCGCGCCACCCTGGAGAGCTGGCCGTCCCCGGAGGAGCTGACCTTCGCCGTGGACGGCGCGGAGGGCTGACGCCGCACTCAGGTCCGGGTCAGGCCGGGTGACTAGAGTGGGGAGCCGCCCGCTGTGTCCACTGACTTCGGAGTCGCCCCGCCATGACCACTCCCGCCCCGGTGAAGAGCACCGCCCGTGCCCGCCGCAAGGCCGCCCGAGCCGCCGCAGGGCCACGCCCGCGCCTGCACATGAGCATCTACGGGTTTCTGGTGGCCTGGCTGGTCCCGAACCTGCTGATGGCGGCGCTCGTGCTCGTGCTGGCGCTCATCCCGAGCCTGCAGGAGTTCGGCAGCCTGACACCGCTGCTCACCGTGGTGGGCCTGGCCGGCCTGGTGGTCGGCCTGCCGCTGTGCCTGCTGGTGAACTGGGCGTTCCGCCACGTGCTCAACCAGTGGGTGCACGTGCTCGCCTACGCCCTGGTGGGCATGCTGTACGGCCTGGTGGTGCTGACCCAGGGCGCCGGCGGCATCCTGCCGATGCTCATCCCGGTCATCGGCTTCCCGGCCGGCATCCTCATGGGCCTGGGACGCGTGGCCGCCCGTCCGCTGGTGAAGGTCGTCGGCGGCCCGGACGAGGCAGGCGACGCGGGCGCGGACCAGCATCCGGGTCAGGCTGCCGCCTGACCCGTCCAGGGCGTGCCTGCCTGCCACGGAGCGTGCAGCCCTGGGCAGGCGTATCGCCGGGGTCCGGCCACTGCAGCGGCCGGACCCCGGCGACGAGGCGAGGCCTCACATGTAGGTGATCGTGCCGCAGGCCTGCAGCACTGCACGTCGTGCAGAGAGAAAGAAGGCGGCGATCTGCGACCGCCGCCTTCCTCCTAGAACGTCCTCCCGGGCCCGCATCCCCTCAGGCTTGTTCCGGTCGGTGTCGTCCTGCACTGTGCACCGTCTCTTGGGGCACTTTCCACTGTAGTCGGGGCCACAGCCGGACCGGTAGTGGACTTTTGTCTACACTTTCGCGGCCAGTGTGACATGCATCACATGTCCGCGGGATCACCTGCGGGGACGGCAGCCACGAGCCGCCACTGATCCCCCTCCGGCCCCACGCTGAACGTGCCGCCGAAGGCGGAGACGCGTTCGCGCATCGAGTTGAGTCCGACGCCGGAGGAGTTCCAGGCCTGTCCGCCGCGCCCCTTCCTGCTCTGGGGCCGGCGCTCGATCGCGTTGGAGACCCGCAGGACCGCGTCCGCCCCTTCCAATCCGACGGCGATCTGCACCGGCTCGCTGCGGTCCCCGTGCTTGGCGATGTTGCTGGTGGCCTCCTGGAGCACGCGGTAGAGCGTGCTCTGGGTGCCCAAGGGGACCGCTCTCCCCTCCAGCCGGACGTCCGCGCGCACGGTGAAGCCCAGCTCCATGAGCTCGTGGGAGACCCGGGAGACGCCGAGGTCAATGTCCACCGAGGTGCTCGACTCCGAGCCGGAGTGGCCGGGCTGCCCCTGATCCCCCACCACGCCCTCCTCGCGCATCAGCGCGAGCATGCGCCGCAGGTCCACCAGCGCATCCTTGGCGGAGCTGCCGACCACGTCCAGCGCCTGACGCGCGGCCTCGTCCGTGCCGACGAACTGCGCGGTACGCGCCTGCATCGAGATGATCGTGAGGTTGTGCGCCACGATGTCATGCAGGTCTCGGGCGAGGACCCGCCGCTCACGCAGCGCGGCCTCCAGCGCCTGCCGGCGGGCCTCCTGGATCTTGAGGGCGTCTGCCTCGCGGCGCATCCAGGCGAATCGGACGAAGAGCCCCACGCCGATGCCCATCACCGAGATGATCACCGAGAACCAGATCGTCGATGCCGGCTGATGCAGCAGAGACGGAAAGAGCACGGCCCACGCCAGCGCCAGCACGCTGGCGATGACACTGAACAGCGCATTGGCCGTCGCCACGACGGCACTGACGATCAGAGTGCCGTACAGAAGGGTGGGGAGGGCCTCCCCGCCCGTTCGCGCCAGAAAATAGACGGGCAGAAGGGCGGTGAACGCCACCGTGGTGGACACCCACTGCAGCAGGAAGGCCGCCGCCAGCAGAACCAGGATCAGGACGTACCTGTCCTGGCGCTCAGCCGATTCCACCTCCGCGACCTCAGAGACGAGGTCGGACGAGATCGACAGCACCACGAGGATGCTGAGGATCCCCAGATACCAGGGACTGCACTGGCGTGCGTCCCAGAAGCGACGCCACCCCCGCTGGACCGACGCCTTCGCAGGCGACGGTTCAGCGGGGGTGAGGTCGATCGTCCCGGTCGAAGTCACCCGTTCCGGTATGACGGACGATCAGTCGCAGAACATGCCGAAGTTGTAGCAGAAGAAGTCTCGGGTGCCCTTGGCGAAGCCGGTGGTCTCGGCGACGTCGGAGCCGGTGCCGGTCGGCGCGGCGGAGGCGGCGGGAGCCATGGTGAACAGGGCGGCAGCGGTCAGGATGCTGGCAGCGAAGGTACGAGTCTTCATATCCAGCATTATGGGATGCAGCTCACAGACCGCGCCAGGCCTGAACACCACAGAGCGCAGATTCACAGGAAACCCCGCACTCCATACTTTTTCCTGTGAAAACACCGCATCCCATATGTCTGCCTGTGAAAAGCGCACTGTGATCCGTGCTACACCCGCGCGTGTTCTACGCTGATGCGGTGACCCAGAATCTTCGCGTGCTCATCGTGGACGACCAGCCGCTCATGAGCGGGGCCCTCAAGACCCTCGTGGACTCGGCCCCCGGCATGAGCTGCATCGGCGTCGCCGCCAACGGCGCGGAGGCCCTCGAGGCCTGCGACGCCACCACCCCGGACGTCGTCCTCATGGACATGCAGATGCCGGTCATGGACGGCGTGGAGGCCACCGGCCACATCGCCCGCGACCACCCCGAGATCCGCGTCCTGGCCATCACCACCTTCACCTCGGAGAACTACCTCGTCCCCGCCCTGCGTGCCGGCGCCGCCGGCTACATGGTCAAGGACGCCGAGCCGGCCTCCATCCTGAGCGCCATCCACGCCGTGCACCGTGGCGAGTCCGTCCTCTCCCCCACGGTCACGAAGAAGCTGCTCACGGCCATCGAGGAGGACGGTCCCGGCGTCGGCACCCGGCCGGTGCGTCCCGGCGACCCGGACGGCTCCGACCTCACCGAGCGCGAACTCGGCGTGCTGCGCCTGCTCGCCCGCGGCCAGTCCAACACGGAGATCGCCCAGAGCCTGCACCTGTCCGAGTCCACCGTGAAGGCCACCTTCACCCGCATCCTGGACAAGCTCGAGGTCCGAGACCGCGTCCAGGCCATCATCCGCTCCGCGCAGCTGGGCCTGGTCACCCTCTCCCTCGACTGACCTGCCTCCTCCGGCACGGCGCCGGAGGCCACACCCACGACGTCGGCGCGTCACCTTCGGACGGTGACGCGCCGACGTCGTGAAGCGGGTCCGGACAGGGGCGGCGGACCCCGGCGCCGGCTCAGCGCGAGTAGATGCGCCGGCTCAGCGCGAGTAGATGCGGCGGCTCAGCGCGAGTAGATGCGGCGACTCAGCGCGAGTAGATCTCGTTGCGGCGGTCGTTGAGATCGCGCAGGCGCTTCATGCCGCGGTCCGCGATCTCGTCCGCCTCGGCCACCAGGAGGTCCTTGGACGGGCCCCAGACGGTGTTCACGAAGTCCGTGCCCTCCGGGTCGAGGTTGTGGATGTCCTCCTGCACCAGACGGACGTTGTCCACGGCCTGCCCCAGCTCGACGGACTTCTCGTCGATCTTGGCGATGGACGGCTCCACGTCGTCTGAGATGACGTCCAGGGCGTACTCGGCCTCGTAGAGCTCGCTGTTGACGGTGCAGCGCTCCTCGAGGTCGTACAGGCCGATGTTGCGCGTGTACGCCTTCTCGTTCACGGACCGCATCTCGGAGGCCTCGGCCTCACCCACACCGATGCCGGTGGGGGCCGCCATGCCCTCTTCGATCATCGCCAGGTTGACGTCCTCGCCGGCCATGCGGAAGGTGGCGTACTCCTCGCCGTCGACCTCCTCGATGTCCACCACCGCGGTCGCTCCCGCGACGAGGCGGTCACGCAGCCACACATAGGACTTCTCGCCCATGCAGAGCGCCGGGCCGACCCGCAGGCCGTCCGGGTTGCGGGGACCGGCGGTGAGGCCGGCCATCTTGACGAGCTTCTCCTCCCCGTGGGCGTTGATCTTGACGGTGGTGCCGTCCACGACCTCCACGATCTGCATGCGGCGGCCCTCGTCGACCATGCCGCGGAACATCACCATGACGGCCAGCAGGATCATGGTCAGCGCCACGACGGCGAAGACGACGAACGCCTTCTTGGACACCCGAGCGCGGGAGGCGACATGAGTCATGCGGAGGATCCTGACAGTGGACGATGGACGGTCGAGCCCGGACGCGGACGAGGCCCGCCGCCCCGGCTCGGAGACCCATCCTAGCGAAGGAGGCTCGGAGCCCGAGACGGCGGGCCGTCGTCACGGTGCCGAGTTCAACACGTGCTCAGCGCTCGCGGCGGTAGAACGGCAGGGGCACCACGGAGAAGGACTCGCCGCGGCCGCGCAGGTCCACCAGCAGCTCGGTGCCCTCGGCCGCGAAGGCGCGGTCGATGCGGGCCATGGCGATCGGGTGCCCGAGGGTCGGGGACGGGGCGCCGGAGGTGACCTCGCCGATCACGTTGCCCTCGGTGTCCTGCACCGCGTAGCTGTGGCGGGCGGCCCGGCGGCCGGCGCCCTTCAGGCCCACGAGCACCTGGGACACCTCGTCCTTGCCCTGGAGCGCGGACTTGCCCACGAAGTCGGTCTCCTTGGACGCCGGGACGGCGAAGGAGACGCCGGAGGCGTGCGGCTGGTGCGCGTTGTCCAGCTCGTTGCCGTAGAGCGGCATGCCGGCCTCGAGGCGCAGCGAGTCGCGGGAGGCCAGGCCACACGGGGTCAGCTCGACGCCCGCGGCCTCGGCGGCCTTCACCACGGCGTTCCACACGGCGGAGCCGCGGTCGCCGGCCTCCTCCGGGGAGCCGGCGTGCACGAACAGCTCGAAGCCGTCCTCGCCGGTGTAGCCGGTGCGGGCCACGAGGACCTCCACGTCGCCCGCGCCGGTCGGCAGCGCCAGGGTGATGTGGGCGAAGTACTTCAGCTCCGCCAGCTCCTGGACGTGGGCCGGCATGGCCTGGGCCAGGATCTGCTCTGCCTGCGGGCCCTGCACGGCCACCAGGGAGGTGTCCGCGGACTCGTCCGTGACGGTGACGTCGCGGCCGGAGGCGCGCTGGGCGAGGGCGGTGTACACGGAGGCGGCGTTGCCGGCGTTGGGCACCACCAGGTACTCCGGGACGGAGCCCTCGGCGCCGTCGTCCATGCGGTAGACGATGAGGTCGTCCAGGACCGTGCCGGCGTCGGTCAGGCACAGGCTGTACTTGGCACGGCCCGGCTTGAGCGTGGACATGACGCTGGACAGCGCGTAGTCGAGCATCTCGCCGGCCTCGGGCCCGGTCACGCGGACCTCGCCCATGTGGGACAGGTCGAAGATGCCTGCGGCGGAGCGGACGGCCTTGTGCTCGGCGAGCTCGGAGCCGTACTTCAGCGGCATGTTCCAGCCCCCGAAGTCGGTGAAGGAGGCGCCGGCGGCCTCGTGGACGGCGTGCAGCGGGGAGTTGCGCAGGTTCTCGGACATGGTGGTCTCCTCTCAGGCGTCCGCGGTGGCGGTCGCGTCGGTCTCCTCCTCGAAGGCCTCCGGCGGCGGGCACGAGCAGACCAGGTTGCGGTCGCCGTACGCGCCGTCGATGCGGCCCACGGGCGGGAAGTACTTGTCCTGGCGCAGGGAGGCCACCGGGTAGCCGGCCTGGGAGCGCGAGTAGGAGCGGTCCCACTCGTCGCCGGTCAGGACGGCCGCGGTGTGCGGCGCGTTGCGCAGGACCGAGTCGGCCAGGGTCTCCGGGGTGGTCTCCACGATCTCGCCGTGGATGGAGATCATCGCCTCGATGAAGCGGTCCAGCTCCCCCAGGTCCTCGGACTCGGTCGGCTCCACCATGAGGGTGCCGGCCACCGGGAAGGCCAGGGTCGGGGCGTGGAAGCCGTAGTCGATGAGGCGCTTGCAGACGTCCTCCGCGGTCACGCCGTGCTTCGCGGTGAGCTCGCGCAGGTCGAGGATGCACTCGTGGGCCACCAGGCCGCCCTCGCCGGTGTAGAGGGTCGGGTAGTGCTCCGCCAGGCGGCGGGAGATGTAGTTCGCACCGAGCAGGGCGTGGCCGGTGGCCCTGGTGAGGCCCTCGGCTCCCATGAGGTGCAGGTAGGCCCAGGAGATCGGCAGCACGCCGGCGGAGCCGTGCGGGGCCGCGGTCATGAGCGTTTCGCGGGACGGCAGGTACTTCACCAGGTGCTCGCCCACGGCCACCGGGCCCACGCCCGGGCCGCCGCCGCCGTGCGGGATGCAGAAGGTCTTGTGCAGGTTCAGGTGGGAGACGTCGCCGCCGAAGCGTCCCGGCTGGGCCAGCCCGACCAGGGCGTTGAGGTTCGCGCCGTCGATGTACACCTGGCCGCCGGCGGCGTGGACCTTGTCGCACACCTCGCGCACGTCGGCGTCGTACACGCCGTGCGTGGAGGGGTAGGTGATCATGATGGCCGCGATGCGGCCCTCGTTGGCGGCGATCTTCTTGTCCAGGTCCTCGGCGGAGATGGTGCCATCCTCCGCGGTGGCCACCACCACCACCTTGAGGCCGGCGAGCACCGCGGAGGCCGCGTTGGTGCCGTGCGCGGAGGCCGGGATGAGGCAGATGTCGCGCTCGCCCTCGCCGTTGTCCATGTGGAACCGGCGGATGGCCCAGAGGCCGGCGAACTCGCCCTGCGAGCCCGCGTTCGGTGCCACCGAGACGCCGGCATAGCCGGTGATCTCGGACAGCTTCGCCTCGAGGTCCTCGATGAGGAACCTCCAGCCCTCGGTCTGGTGGGCCGGGGCGTACGGGTGGATGGAGCAGAACTCCGGCCAGGAGATGGCCTCCATCTCCGCGGTGGCGTTGAGCTTCATGGTGCACGAGCCCAGCGGGATCATCGTGCGGTCCAGGGCGAGGTCGTAGCCGGAGAGGCGGCGCAGGTAGCGCAGCATCTGGGTCTCGGAGTGGTGGCTGTTGAAGACCGGGTGGGTCATGTACTCCGAGGTGCGCAGCAGCTCCTGCGGGATGGCCGGGGCGGCCACGGCGCCCTCGTGGGAGGGCGCCGGCAGGGCCGAGGCATCGGCGCCGAAGGCGGCGAGCACCGCGGCGAGGTCCTCGTCCACGGTGGTCTCGTCGCAGGCCACGCGGACGGTGTCCGCGTCCACCACGCGCACGTTCACGCCGTTGTCCTCGGCGGCGGCGCGGATCTGCTCCGCGGCGCCCGGCACCTCGAGGGTGAGGGTGTCGAAGTAGGCCTCGTGGACGACCTTCACGCCGGCGCCGGCGAGCGCGGTGGCGAGGCGGTGCGCCTGACGGTGGGCGTGGCGGGCGATCTGGGCGACGCCGGCCGGGCCGTGGTAGACGGCGTACATGGAGGCGGTGATGGCCAGCAGCGCCTGGGCGGTGCAGATGTTGGAGGTGGCCTTCTCGCGGCGGATGTGCTGCTCGCGGGTCTGCAGGGCGAGGCGGTAGGCCGGCTTGCCGGCGTCGTCGTGGGAGACGCCCACGAGGCGGCCCGGCAGGGAGCGCTGCATGCCCTCGCGCACGGCCATGTAGGCGGCGTGCGGGCCGCCGTAGAACAGCGGGACGCCGAAGCGCTGGGTGGAGCCGACGGCGATGTCCGCGCCCTGCTCGCCCGGCGGGGTGATGAGGGTGAGGGCGAGGATGTCCGCGGCCACGGTGACGAGGGCGCCGGCCTCCTTGGCCTCGGCGATCACGGCGGTGTGGTCGTGCAGGCGGCCGGAGTCGCCGGGCTGCTGCAGGACGATGCCGCACAGGCCCTTCTCCTCGACGACGGCCCTGACGTCCTCCGGGATGCCGGCGGACAGGTCCGCCACGTGGACCTCGATGCCCACGGCGTCGGCACGCAGCTGCGCCACGGAGAGGGTCTGCGGGAACAGGTCGGCGTCCAGCAGGGTGACGCCGCTGCCCTTCCTCTTGTTGGCGCGATGCATCAGGAGGACGGCCTCGGCCACGGCGGAGGCCTCGTCCAGCAGGGACGCGTTGGCGATGGGCAGGGCGGTGAGGTCCTGCACCATCGTCTGGTAGTTCAGCAGGGACTCGAGGCGGCCCTGGGAGATCTCGGGCTGGTACGGGGTGTAGGCGGTGTACCAGGCCGGGTTCTCCAGCACCTTGCGGAGGATGACGCCGGGGGTGACGGTGTCGTAGAAGCCCTGGCCGATCATCTGGGTCTTCATCACGTTCCGGCCGGCGATCTCGCGCAGCTGCTCGAGCACGGCGGACTCGGTGAGCGGGGCGGGCAGGTCCAGGCCGCCCTCCATGCGGATGACCGAGGGGACGGCCTTGTCCACGAGCTGGTCGATGGAGTCGAGGCCGAGCACCTCGAGCATGTGCGCGGCGTCGTCGGCGCGCGGCCCGATGTGGCGGTCGACGAACGGCGCCGAGGCGGTGTCCCGCGGCTCGTGCGCGGACTGCGGCAGCGCCGTGGTCTCGTCTGCGGTCGGATGGGTGCTGGTCACGGGTACCTCCGAGGGGTCCTGCCGGTGCGGCATGATCATTCACCTCCCCGCTCTGTCATTGACCTGAGAGTTTCCACCCGCCTGCGGCGGGCTTGCACCGTCGGTGACGCAGTCCTCCGGTCCGGGGTCGGCGGATCCTGCGTGCTTTCCAGAGCGTCCTTCCCCTGCGCGGTACGGGTGCCTGAGAGATTCCCGGGGAGGTCTTGCTCCTTCGGCGGCCGGCTGACGTCCGGGGTGTCTCCGCAGACGCGCCGACGCTCTCCCGCACAGGGCGATTGCGACGTGGTGCCAGTATCCCACAGAGCGTGTGCCGGGTCACTCGGATCGGCCGCGGGGCTAGAGTGCGCCCGTGACCACTGCTGCCTCCACCCCTGCCTCCCGCGCATTCGGCCTGCTCGTGTGCCTGGCCCTGGGCGCCGTGGCGGTGGGCCTCTCCGCGCTGGTCCGCCCGTGGGCCCCTGCGCTGAGCCCGCTGCTGCTGGCGATCCTGGCGGGCATGGCCTGGCGCAACCTCGCCGCGGTCCCGGAGCGCCTCTGCCCCGGGATCGCCTTCGCCGCCAAGCCCGTCCTGCGCACGGGCATCGTCCTGCTCGGCCTGCAGCTGGCCCTGGGAGACGTCCTCGCGCTCGGCTGGGGCGTGATCGGCCTGGTCGTGGCGGCCGTCGGGATCACCTTCGCTGCCACGCTCGCGCTCGGCCGTGCCCTGCGCCTGCCGTGGGACCTCATCGCCCTCGTGGCGTCCGGCTTCTCCATCTGCGGCGCCGCCGCCGTGGCCGCCGCAGACTCGGTGGTCCGTGCCCGCCGGGAGATGGCCGCCACCGCCATCGGCCTCGTCGTGCTCTTCGGCACCCTGATGATCCCGCTCATGCCGTTGGCCACCGGGGCGTTCGGCCTGTCCGAGGAGGCCGCCGGCCTGTGGATCGGCGCGTCCACGCACGAGGTCGCCCAGGTGGTGGCCGCCGGCGGCCTGGTGGGCTCGGCCGCGCTGTCCGTGGCGGTGACGGTGAAGCTGGCCCGCGTGGTCATGCTCGCGCCGGTCATGGCCTCGCTCGCCGCCGCCCAGCGGCGCCGGGACGCCCGCTCGTCCGCCCTTCCCGACGACGGCTCGGCCGCCTCCGCCTCCCGCCCTCCCCTGGTCCCGTGGTTCGTGCTGGGGTTCGTGGCGGCGATGCTGCTGCGCTCCACCGGCCTGCTGCCGGCAGGGGTGCTGGATGCGGCGGCAGCCGTCCAGCAGCTGCTCCTGGCCACGGCGATGGCCGCGCTGGGCCTGGGTGTGCACCTGCGCTCGATCGTGCAGGTCGGGCCGCGCCCCCTCGTCCTCGGGGCGGCGAGCACGGCGGTGGCCGTGGCGGTCGGCGGCGCCGGCGCCTGGCTCCTGGGTCCCGGCCTCTCCCTCGGCTGACCGGCCGGCGACGGGCGCAGACCAGGGGTGGGAACCGCCGGCGGGATCTGCCTACGGTCAGGGCACTGGGTCCCGTCGGCCGCCCGCAGACCGGGCAGACCGCGCGATGAGCGGTCGGCGAGCGCCCGGACCCGCACACCCGATCCGTCGAAGGAGCGAATCCGCAGATGTTCACGCGCAACCGAGAGCAGGCCGAGACCGTCGAGTGGGGCGGCGGCACGTCCGACCGCCTGCTGGTGGAGAAGGACAACATGGGCTTCGCCGTCTGCCACACGATCGTGAAGCAGGGCACCGCCTCCAAGCTCGAGTACCGCAACCACCTGGAGGCCTGCTACTGCATCTCCGGCTCCGGCTCGGTGGTGGAGAAGGACGGCACCGTCCACGAGATCACCCCCGGCACCATCTACGTGCTGGACGAGCACGACCCGCACGAGCTGCGCGGCGGCGAGACCGAGGACATGCACCTGGTCTCGATCTTCAACCCGCCGATCACCGGAGACGAGAAGCACACGCTCTCCGAGGACGGCTACTCCTCCTACTGAGCTGAGCCGCACGCTCCACACCGTCGGCGGCGGGGACGTCTCCTTCCGGGCGTCCCCGCCGCCGTTTCCGCTACCGTTCACTCCGTGAGCTACGGACATTCGATCCCCGACATCATGGCCGGCACCTCGGATCCCGGCGGCCGCCGCACGGCCCAGGACGCGGAGAACACCGGGCCCCGTGCGCACCCGCAGGGCCGCACGGAGCAGCTGTTCGGTGTGCGCCGCCACGAGCAGGTGCGGCAGGAGGGCGCCCACTGGAACCCGGGGTACATGCTCGCCGGGCCCAGCTCGATCGGCTTGGACGGCCGCCCCACCGCCGCCGCTGCCACCGTGCTGATGGACAACGCCACCGCCGTGGCCGTGCACCACGCCGCCGCCGGTGCCATGCAGGCCATCGTCACCACCGAGCTCACGCTCAACGTGCTCAAGCCGCTGCCGGCCTTCGACGCGTCTGCGGACGCCGACCCGGCCGACCAGCCCCGCATGGAGTGCTGGTACACCCCGCTGACGGTGGACGAGGCCGGCGGCGCCGCCCGCGCCTGGCTCGTGGACGCCGCCGGCGACCGCGTGGCCGAGGCGACCGGCTGGTTCCAGGCCGTGCCGGCCGCTCCCGCCGCCTCGATGGAGGCGTTCGTCCGCCACGGCGGCCTGCCGCTGGGGCCGCAGACCCGCGTCCCCATGGCGGACCTGCTCGGCCTGGAGCCGGACTCCGTCACCGTCCAGGACGACACGTCCCGGCCCGCCCAGTCCGGCGAGTTCGTCCCGGGCGCGCGCTTCCGCGAGAACCGGGAGCTGGACAATCCGCAGGGCGCCGTCCACGGCGGCGCGATGATGCTCCGCGCGATCCTCGCCGCCCAGGGTGCGATGCCGGACCGCGCTCGCTACGACGTCCAGGCCGCCCGCACCGTCTACACGCGCCCGGGCCGGGGGGACATGGTCGCCATGACCCGCGTCCGCCACGCCGGCCGCTCGCTGCGGTTCGTGGACGTCGAGCTCGTCCCCCTCGGCGAGGACGGCTCCCCCGTCGTGGACAAGCCGATGGTGCAGGTGCAGGTCACCTTCCGCGCGGCGCGCGGCTGACCGAGCCCACCGCAGACGACAGGGGACGACGACGGCGGCAGGCTCCCGTCCGTCGTCGTCCCCTGTGCCGTGTGGCCGGGTCTGGGCCTGAGGTGGGGCTCAGAGCGTCAGGTCACCCGTCTCCGGCTCGGCGAAGTGCGACTCCACGAGCTCCGGCGTCACCTCGTCCAGGGTGGCCGGCCGCCACTGCGGGTTCTTGTCCTTGTCCACCAGGAGGGCGCGGATGCCCTCGGCGAAGTCGTGGCCGCGCAGGTGTGCGGCGGTGGTGCGGTACTCGGTCTTGAGCACGGCCGCGAGGTCCTTGGCGCGGCGGGCCCGGCGGACGGCGGCCAGGGTGACCGAGACGGCGGTCGGGCTGAGCTTCTCCAGGCGGTCGGCGGCCTTGTGGGCGGCCTCCTCGTCCCGGGCGCGCAGGGCCTCGATGATCTTCGCGGGGGTGTCCTTGGCGTAGCACTCGTCGATCCACGGGCGCTGCTGCCAGAGCGGTGACTCGCCCGGCTCGGTGGCGAAGCGCTCCAGGACGGCGTCCGGCTCCTCGGTCTCGAGGGCGGCGGCGATCTCGTCCAGGGTCTCGGAGGAGACGTGGTGCGTGGACAGGCCCAGGGCCACCGCGTCCGCGCCGGTGATGTGCTCGCCGGTCATGCCCACGTGCAGGCCGAATTCGGAGGGCAGGCGGGAGATCAGATAGGTGCCGCCCACGTCCGGGACGAAGCCGATGCCGGTCTCCGGCATGCCCCAGCGGGTGCGTTCGGTGGCCACGCGGTGGGAGGCATGGCCGGAGACGCCCACGCCGCCGCCGAGGACGATCCCGTCCTGGAAGGCGACGATCGGCTTCGGGTAGTCGCCGATCAGGTGGTTCATGGCGTACTCGGTGGCGAAGAACTCCTCTCCCTCGGCGAGGTCGCCGGCCTGGATGGAGTGGTAGATCGACACGATGTCGCCGCCGGCGCAGAGGCCGCGATCGCCGGCGCCGCGGACCAGGACGGTCTGGACGGAGTCGTCGTCCTTCCACTCGAGCAGCTGCGCGCGGATGCCCTTGACCATCTCGAAGGTCAGGGCGTTGATGGCCTTCGGGCGGTTCAGCGTGAGGACGCCGAGGCGACCCCTCTGCTCGATGAGCAGCTCGTCGGTGGGCTGTGCGGTCTGCGCGTCGGTCATGGAGTTCACCTTTCCTCACGCGTGTCCGGCCGGGCAACGGGTGCCCGGCCGGACGCGGCGATTGATTGGACGTCCGAGGACTGCCTGCTTCGGAGCCTATCAGCGCCGGGCAGAGGGGTCCGCGGAGACGGTCATCCCTTGATGTCGGACTCGACGGCGTCGGCGACCTGCGCGGTGTCGATCGTCTCCATCGAGCCGGTGACTGCGAGCGACTCGTGGCCCAGCAGGTCCTCGGAACGGAGGAAGAAGATGGACACCAGGGAGACGACGGCGGTGGCCACGAAGAACCACAGGGGGAGGAGGGGTCGCCGGTCTGGTCGATCAGCCAGGTCGCCGCGAACGGGGCGGAGCCGCCGAAGACCGCGACGGGGATGTTGTAACCCACGGCGATGCCGGTGGAGCGGACGTGGGTCGGCAGCAGCTCGGTCATGGTGGCGTACGGGACGCCGCAGTAGATGCCCACCGAGACGCCGACGGCGATCAGAGCCGGGACGATGTCCATGCCGGTCTCGGCGTGCGGGGCGGTGAGGAAGAACCACGAGACGGAGGCCACGGTCATCACCAGGCCGACCAGCAGGATGATGCGGCGGTCGCCCACGCGGTCCGAGAGGTGCCCGCCGACGGCCATGAAGCCGGCGGCGAGCACGCCGGTCGCCAGGACCATCCCGAAGATGAAGGACTCCGGCAGCTCCAGCACGGCGCGGAAGTAGCTGGTCAGGTAGGTCATGACCAGGTAGAAGGTCGAGGCCAGCAGGGTGATCACACCCATGACCAGCATGATCTGGCGCGGGAAGCGGAAGGTCTCGCGCAGCGGGGCCTTGGCGGTGCGCTTCTCGGCGTGCAGGCGCTTGAACTCCGGGGAGTCCTCGAGGCGCATGCGGATGAAGATCGCGATCGCGCCCAGCGGGCCGGCGATGATGAACGGGATGCGCCAGCCCCAGTCCTGCATGGCCTCGGCACCGAGGGCCCAGGCCATGCCGTTGCCGACGAGGGCACCGATCATCAGGCCGGAGGCGGCGGTGGTCATCAGGGTGGAGGTCGCGAGGCCGCGGCCGCCCTTCTTGGAGAACTCGGAGACGAAGGCGGCGATGGTGGAGATCTCGCCGCCGGCGGAGAAGCCCTGGACCATGCGCAGGAAGACCAGCAGGACCGGGGCCATGACGCCGATCGAGTGGGCGGTCGGCAGCAGACCGATGCACATGGTGGCGCCGCACATGACGCCGAGGACGATCATGAGGGTCCTGCGGCGGCCGATCTTGTCCGCGAGCGGACCGAAGAACAGGCCGCCGAGCGGGCGGATGAAGAAGGAGAGGGCGAAGACGGCGAAGGCCGAGAGCAGGCCGACGACCGGATCGTCCGAGATGAAGAAGTTGGCCCCGACGTACACGGCGAGGAAGCCGTAGACGCCGTAGTCGTACCACTCGATCAGGTGGCCGGCGGTCGCCCCGACGAGTGCCTTGCGGCGTTCGCGCGGGCTGACCTCCTGCTCCTGAAGCTCGGCCGCTGTGGGATGGGATGCGTGTGCGGTCATGAGGTGTCCCCTTAGTCAGGTGCGATGATCACTGCTCGTGCCCTCGAAGGTCGGACATTGGAGCATTCCGTGATGCGCATCACAGTAGCCGGGGCTGCGCCGTCGGGAAGAGGTGTTTCCACATGGTGGACGCAGGCGCGACGATGACCGACGCCCGCACCGTGAGACCGAGGCCCGCCGACCGGGCGCACCCTCGTCCCCTCACCTAGGATGGGGCGAATGAGCAGCACCCGACAGACCCTGAACCGCGACCCCATCGCGGAGGCCCGCCGCAACTGGGAGCGCCAGGGGTGGGACGACGTCGCCGCGCCGATGGCCGCGGTGACCTCGATCATGCGCGCGCAGCAGATCCTGCTGGCCCGGGCCCACAAGGCGCTGAAGCCGTTCTCGCTGACGTTCGCCCGCTTCGAACTGCTGGCCCTGCTGGACTTCTCCCGCGAGCGCCGCATGCCCATGAGCAAGGCCGGCGCCCTGCTGCAGGTGCATCCGACCTCCGTGACCAACGCCGTGGACCGCCTCGAGTCCGCCGGGCTCGTGACGCGCGAGCCGCACCCGGGCGACCGCCGCGCCACCCTGCTCGCCCTGACGGAGAAGGGCCGCGAGCTCACCGCGAAGGCCGCGGCCGCGCTGAACACGGAGGTCTTCGCGGACACGGGACTGTCCGACGAGGACGTCACCTCGCTGATCGAGATCCTGACCCGCTTCCGCCGCAGCGCCGGTGACTTCGAGGACGCGACCGCCGGCTGATCCTCCCGGACGCCTGCGCCGCTGCGGCCTCGGCCGGTCGCACCACGCAGGGACGGCCGCAGACATGACGGCGGGGCCCGAGCACCTGGCTCGGGCCCCTTCGTCTGTCCCGCCGGGTCAGCGGCCGACGGTGCCGAACCGCTGGGCCACCGGGGCCACGAACTGCGGGCGGAGGAAGAACCACGCGGCGGCGGTGACGGCCACGGACGCCAGGAACACCACCAGACCCCAGGCGTCGGTGGCCTCGCGCGAGGTGTACATGTGGTTCAGGTTCGCCAGGAAGCCGGTGAAGACCACCAGGAACACGTGGACCACGATGAATCCGACGAAGAACAGCATCACCGGGAAGTGCACCCTGCGGGCGGCCTCCATCGGGAACGCCCTGTTGAGCGCCTTGGCCTCGGTGGGGAACCAGGAGGACATGCGCCAGCCGGTGAGGGCGGCGAGCGGGGCGGCGACGAACACCACGAGGGTGTAGGTGATCATCTGCAGGGCGTTGTAGTGGACCCAGCCGTTCTCCGACGGCCAGTCCAGGGACATGTACTGGATGCCGGCGGACAGGGCGTGGTGGAACACGTACGGGTCCGTCGGCACCAGGCGCATCCACTGGCCGGTGACGAACAGCAGGATCACGAAGACCAGGCCGTTGAGCACCCACAGCCCGTCCAGGGCCTGGTGCATCCAGATGGTCATCGAGTACTTCTTCGGCGTGTTCCCCTTGGCGGAGAACAGCGAGTCCCTGCGCGGGGTGAAGTTCGCCGGCGGACGCTGCTCCGAGCGGATCTGCAGGCCGGTCCTGATGATCAGCACCATCAGGAACATGTTCAGGAAGTGCTGCCAGCCGAGCCAGGCCGGGATGCCGATCGGGGCGGACTCCGGCTGGGCCGTGTGCCCGTCATACTGCGCGATGAAGTCCTGCACCGGCTCGAGGGTGCGCAGGCCGCGGGCGGCCAACACCAGTGCCAGGGCCACGACGACGGCGCCCAGCGCTCCCCAGAGCACCTTCCGTCCCCGCGGCATGGGCTCGGCGCCCTCGGCCTTCTTCGTGGGCTGCGCCGCCGGCCTTCCGGCAGGCTTGCCGGCCGCCTTCGGAGCGGCCGCAGAGGTCGCCGCGGCGGGCTGCGCAGCACCCTGCTGCGCGGAACCCTGGTGCGCGGTGCCCTGGTGCGCGGTGCCCGGCGGGGCTTGGGCTGCATGCTTCGGGACGGCCGCGGTGTCCTGGCCGGATCCATGGGCGGCCGCTGCACCGGCGGCACCGGCGGCTGCGACGCCTCCGGCAGCGGCGGCTGTACCGGCGCCCATGCGCTGCTTCCGGCCGGGCTGCGCATCGGCAGCCGGCTGGGCAGGCGCCTGGGCGCTGGAAGGCGGCTCGGCCGCGGCCGGGGCGGCAGGGGCGGCCTGCACGGACGCGTCGGACGCCTGAGCCGCGGCACCGGCGGTGCGGCCCTTGAGCGGGGTGTACCCCTTCATGCGCTGTCCCACGGGGGCGTCCGGTGCCTGGGCGTCAGTCGCTGCCTGGGCGTCAGTGTTCGCGTTCGCGGCCAGGTCACCACCGGCCGCGACGCCGGCGGCGGTCCCCGCCACGGCGGTGCCTGCGCCCTCGGCCGAGGCGGGGGGTCGCTCGGCCGGGGTGGCCTCCGCCGCAGCGGCGGCCTCGGTGTGCGGGGCCGCAGCGGTGCTCGCAGCGGTGGTGGCAGCGACCGGTGCGGCGGGGGCGCCGCCCTTGAGCGGGGTGTAGCCGGCCATGCGCTGACGCTGCTCGTAGGGCACGCCGGACACGGCGGCCGGAGCCGCGGCCGCGGCACCCGGGGACGGCGTCTGAACGGCGGCCGTCCGGTCCGGCTCAGCGGCGGGCTCTGCAGCGGCCGGTGCTGGGGCCTGCGCAGCGGTGGCCGGGTGCTGGGCTCCGCCGGTCAGCGCCTGCGGCGCGGTGCCCCGGAACGGGGTGTAGCCGGCCATGCGCTGCCGCTGCTCGTACGGCACCCCGTCACGGACGGCAGGCGCCGCGGTGGCGGGGGCGACCGTCTCCTCAGGCCCGGCCTCGGCCACAGGCTGAGGCGAGGGATCCTGGGTCAGGGGCGTGGCGTCGTCGTGGGTACGGCCCTTCAGGGGGGTGTACCCGGCCATCCGCTGCTTGGGCATGCGTGGTCCTCCCGGAGTCTGCCGCGTCAGCGGCGGGCGCGGATCTGCTCGATCAGCTGCGGGACGACCTCGAACAGGTCACCCACGATGCTGAAGTCGGCGATCTCGAAGATCTCGGCGTCCTCGTTCTTGTCCACGGCCACGATCGTCTTGGCGGTCTGCATGCCGGCACGGTGCTGGATGGCGCCGGAGATGCCCAGGGCGATGTAGAGGTCCGGGGACACGATGACGCCGGTCTGGCCGACCTGACGCTCGGCCGGGGTGTAGCCGGCGTCGACGGCGGCGCGGGAGGCGCCCACCGCGGCCCCGAGCTCGTCGGCCAGCTGCTCCACCACGGCGAAGCCCTCCTCGGAGCCCACACCGCGGCCGCCGGAGACGACGACCTTCGCGCCGCGCAGCTCCGGACGGGACGAGGTCTGCTGGCGTGGTGAGACCTCACGGATCTCCGCGCCTGCGGTGACCTGCGCCAGGGCGCCGGCGTCGATCGCGGTGATCTGCGGGGAGGCCACGGCCTCGGCGCGGGCATCGATGGATCCGCCGCGCACGGTGATGATGCGCGGGCCGCCCTCGCCGGTGGACTCGGACTGGATGTCGCCTCCGAAGATGGAGTGCTGGGCGATGACCTCGTCATCAGCCCACCGCAGGCCCACGGCGTCGGCGCAGACCGGGCCGCCCACACGGACGGACAGGCGGCCGGCGATGGCACGGGACTCCGGGGTGTTCGGCAGCAGCACGGCCACCGGGTTCGTCTGGCCGACCACGGTGGCCAGCGCGGCCACGGCGGCCGAACCCATGCGGGTGGCGGCGTCCTCGGTCTCGAGGGTGTGCACGGCGGTGGCGCCGAGCTCGCCCAGGCGAGCGGCGGCGGCCTCGGCCTTGCCGGGCGCGCCCACCACGACGGCCACGGGCACGCCGACGGTGGCGGCCGCCCCGAGCAGGCCGGCGGCGGAGGGACGGAGTTCGCCGTCGGCGTTGAGCTCGGCGAGGACGAGGACGGGGGCGCCGGAGTTCGCGGCGGTGTTCACGGTCTCAGTCATGGGAGGTCTCCTTCGGTGTCCTGCGTCCGTCAGATGAGGCGGTTCTCGGCCAGGAAGGCGGCGAGCTGCTCGGCGGCGGTGCCGTCGTCCACGACCTTCGGACCGGCCTGCTTCTCCGGGCGGGCGTTGGCGGAGACCATCACGGAGCGGTACTCGGCCTCCACCGGGCCGGCAACGATCCCCAGGTCCGCCAGGCAGTAGTCGGTGAGCGGCTTCTTCTTGGCCGCCATGATGTTCTTGAAGTTCGGGAACCGAGGCTCCGCGGTCTTCTCTGTCAGGCCGACCACGGCCGGCAGCGCGACGGCGGCGCGCAGGTCCGCGTCCTCGGTCACCACGGTGCCCACGACCTCGGACTCGGAGATCTCGAGGTCCTCGGCATGCGGCAGGTACGGGCGGTCCAGCAGTTCGGCGAGCATGGCCGGCACGACGCCGGTGGAGCCGTCCGTGGCGAGGTTGCCGGCGAGCACCAGATCGGCGCCCTCCTTCTCGATCGCGGCGGCCAGCACCCGTGCGGTCTGCACGGCGTCGGAGCCGGCGAGCGCGTCGTCGGCCACGTGCACGGCGGCGTCGGCTCCCATGGCGAGCATCTTGCGGAGGGTCTTGGTGGCGTCCTCCGGGCCCATCGTCATGGCGACGATCTCCACGTCCGCGCCGGAGTCCTTGTACTGCAGGGCGACCTCCATGACGCGCTCGCTGATCTCGTCCGGCACGGGCTCGGCTGCACCGTCGCGGACCAGCATGCCGGTCTCCATGTCGAGCGTGCGCTCCTGCCAGGTGTCGGGGACCTGCTTGGCCAGCACCATGATCTTCACGGGTCGGACTCCTCCTCGAATCGCCGCGGTCTGAACGGTCTCAGAACTGTGGTCAAGGCTACAGCGGACAGGGATGGCCCCGCCTGTCCGATGCGACCATCTCAGTAAATGATGATTCACTAAAGCAGTTCGTGCCACCCCGCCGCCTCCGCCGGGCCTGCGCCGCGGGCGGCAGCGGCCGCGCCGCTATCCTCGGAGCCACCGATGAGGAACCGCCCGCCCGCATGAGGAGAGACCGATGACCACCGCCGACCGCTCCGGCACCGAGCCCGTCCCGGCCCGCCTGGCCTCGTCCCTGCTTCTCGTGCGCCCTGCCGCCGAGGGCATCGAGGTGTTCGCCCTGCGCCGCGCCGGCTCCATGGCCTTCAGCGCGCACGCCACCGCCTTCCCGGGCGGCCGCGTGGATCCGGCGGACGACCTGCCCGTGCACCTCTGGAAGGGCGTGGACCTGGACGACTGGGCCCGCCGACTCGGCACGGACGCCACCCCGGAGGGCGCGGCCTCCCACATGGCCGAGCTCTCCCCGCGGGACGCCGCGGGCCGCCTGCTGGCCGCCGCACTGCGCGAGACCTACGAGGAGACCGGCGTGCTGCTGGCCCTGGACACCCGGACGGGCACAGCCGTGGATCCGGAGCTCGTCCGCTCCCTCCCGGAGGACACCCGCGAGCGCCTCGAATCCCACGACCTCGCCTTCGGCGACCTGCTCACCGAGCACGGCCTCGTCCCGGACGCGGCCGCCCTGGTGCCGTGGTCCCGCTGGATCACCCCGGTGGGCGGTCCGCGCCGGTATGACACGGTGTTCTTCGTGGTCCGCCTGCCGGAGGGACAGGAGCCGGAGCGCATGTCCTCCGAGGCCGCCAGCCACGGCTGGGCCTCCCCCGGGGCGCTGCTGGCCGAGTTCCGCAGCGGCACCGTGAACCTCATGACCCCGTCCTGGTGGCAGCTGCGCCAGCTCTCCGCAGCCACCCAGGACAGCACGGACTGGGCGGACATCGTGGCCCTGGGCCACGCCCACGAGCCGATCGCCCCGGTGATGCTCCACCCGAAGGCGGACCGCGAGAGCCGTCTGCAGGAGTTCCTGCACGCCGAGGAGTACCTGTCGGACCTCGCCTCGTTCCGCGCCGCGGCCCAGGTGGAGGAGTCCCCGGACAACGTCCTCTGACCTGAGGCGACGGCGCCGGGACCGGGGCTGGAGGCTCCGAGCAGCGCACGACGACGGCCGCTGCCCTTCCGCTGGACGGCAGGCCCTTTCCGCGGCATGGCCGGACCCGGGTGCCAGCGCGTAGGCTGGTCCACAGTCTGTGACCCCCCCCCCCCCCCTCATGCGGCGCACCCACCACCGGCAGGACGCCGCAGCCACCTGAAAGAGAGCCGCGCATGTCGCTCAGTGCCCTGGACCTGTTCTCCATCGGCATCGGCCCGTCCTCGTCCCACACCGTCGGCCCGATGCGCGCCGCGCGCCGCTTCACCTTCAGCCTCGCTGAGAACGGCCTCCTCGACTCGACCGCCCGCGTGAAGGCCGAGCTCTACGGCTCCCTGGCCGCCACCGGCATCGGTCATGGCTCGGACACCGCCGTCCTGCTGGGGCTGGCCGGCCAGGACCCGGAGACCATCGACCCGGACGCGTGCACGGGCCTGGTCAAGGACATCGTGGAGTCCGGGGACCTGCCGCTCGACGGGGACCGGCACATCCGGTTCGACCGCAAGAAGGACATGACTCTGCACATGCGCAAGTCCCTGCCGGGCCACCCGAACGGCATGCGCCTGACCGCCTATGACCAGGACGGCGGCCAGCTGCACTGCCGCGACTACTACTCCGTGGGCGGCGGCTTCGTGGTCACGGCAGAGGAGCTCGAGGACGAGCTCGAGGCCGCCCGCGAGATCACCCGCCATGAAGAGGACTCCCGCGAGGCCGCGGAGCCGTACCCGTTCAGCACCGCCGCCGAGCTGCTGGAGCACTGCGAACGCGAGGGCATGACCATCGCCGAGCTGATGCGCGCCAACGAGGCCGTCCGCCACAGCCCGGAGCACCTCGAGGCCGAGCTGACGAAGATCTGGCACGTGATGCAGGAGTGCATCCACAACGGCTGCACCCGCGAGGAGAAGATCCTGCCCGGTGGCCTCCAGGTGCGCCGCCGGGCCCCCGCCCTGCGCGAACACCTGCTCGAGCAGACCACCCGCACCGACCCGATGTGGGCCATGGAGTGGGTCAACCTCTTCGCCCTCGCGGTGAACGAGGAGAACGCCTCGGGCGGACGCATCGTCACCGCCCCCACCAACGGCGCCGCCGGCATCATCCCGGCCGTGCTCATGTACTTCTGCCGCTTCGTATTGCCGCAGGAGGCCACCGAGGAGGAGAAGGACGCGAAGGCGGTCGAGTTCCTGCTCACCGCCGCCGCGATCGGCATCCTCTACAAGAAGAACGCGTCCATCTCCGGAGCCGAGGTCGGCTGCCAGGGCGAGGTCGGTTCGGCCTGCTCCATGGCGGCCGCGGGGCTGTGCGCCGTCATCGGCGGCACCCCGGTGCAGGTGGAGAACGCCGCGGAGATCGGCATCGAGCACAACCTCGGCCTCACCTGTGACCCCGTGGGCGGCCTCGTCCAGGTCCCCTGCATCGAGCGCAACGCGATCGCCTCGGTCAAGGCCATCAACGCCGCCCGCCTCGCCGTGCTCGGCGACGGCTCGCACCGCGTCACCCTGGACCAGGCCATCAAGACGATGCGTGACACCGGCGCGGACATGAAGTCCAAGTACAAGGAGACCTCCCGCGGCGGCCTGGCCGTGAACGTCATCGAGTGCTGACCGGCGGGACGGCCGCTGCGTCTCGGGACGCAGTCGGCCCCGTCCGGAGCCGAGACATGATGGTGCGCCGGGCCTGTGGGGTATGTTCGGTCTGCTGACCTGTACCTCACACCCCACGCCGAGAGGACCTCTCCCGTGACCAAGCATCCGCTCGACGCGACGCTCGAGGCCGCGACGATCGACCCCGACAAGCGCAAGGAGCAGCACAAGGCCGTGAAGCTCGGCGGTGCTGGCTGGAAGTACGCCTTCTCGCGTTCGATCAAGACCTTCCTGAACGCCGGCGGCACGGACCTTGCCGCGAAGCTCACCTACTTCATGGTGCTGTCCCTTGCCCCGGCCCTGCTGGCGATCTTCTCGATCATCACCCTGGTGATGGCCAGCAACCGCGACGTGGTGAACGACCTCGTCCAGGACATCGTGGACAAGAACGTCTCCCCCGACTACGCCCCGCTGGTCACCGATCTCGTGGACAACATGATGAACCAGTCCACCGGCGGCGTGATCGCGCTGATCATCGGTATCGCCACCGCCCTGTGGTCCGCCTCCGCCTATGTGAAGGCCTTCAACCGCGCCGCGAACCAGCTCTACGGCTACGAGGAGGGCCGCGGCTTCGTGAAGCTCACCGCCGCCAACCTGCTGGCCACCCTGGTGGTGCTCGTGGGCATCGTGGTCGTCCTCATCTGCCTCGCCGTGAACCGCACCCTGGTGGAGGGTCTCGTGAAGCCGATCGCCGAGCCGCTCGGCGCCGATGACCTCATGGGCTTCCTCACGGACTCGTTCCTGCCGATCTGGACGTGGGTGAAGTGGCCGGTCATCGTCGTGCTCGTGCTGCTGATGATCGCGGTCCTGTACTACCTGACCCCGAACGTGCAGAAGCCGAAGTTCACCGTCTTCGGCCCGGGCAACATCGTCGCCTTCGTCGGCATGATCCTGGCCGCCGTGGCCCTGTCCGTCTACTTCGCCACCCTGGCCGGCTACTCCTCGTACGGCGCCATCGGCGGTGTCATGGCCCTGCTGTTCGCGCTCTGGGTCTTCAACATCGTGCTGCTGCTCGGCCTGTCCGTGGACGCCGAATGGGAGCGCGCCAAGCAGCTGCGCGCCGGTGTGGCCGCCGAGAGCCACCTCAGCCTGCCGCCGAAGGACACCTCCGCCCTCGTGAAGAAGGCCGAGGCCCAGGAGAAGCTGGAGGAGGCCGGATACGCCCTGCGCGCCGACTCCTGATTCCTCGACGGACACCCCACACGAACCGGGCCCCGGTCCTTCCTGACAGCGTCAGGCAGGACCGGGGCCCGGCTTGTGTCGGCTCCCTCCGCGGCCGCAGCGGCGCGGCGCGGGAGGTGAGGCGGGTCAGCGCTTGGCCGCGCGGTAGCCGGCGGCCTGGGCGGCCGCGGCGGTGGCGTAGCAGTTGCGGGCGTTGGTCTGCGAGTACGCCTGGTTGTGCGGCAGGTGGTAGATGCCCGAGTTGTCATTGGCCTTGACCGGGTGGGAGGCCGGGCAGGTCTTGGTGGCCGTGTTGCCTGCCCCCGGGCCGGAGCCGCCCGCTGCGGGGGCGGGCTTCGATGCTGGGGCCGGGGCTGCCGCCGGCTTCGATGCGGGAGCGGCGAACTGCTGCGGAGCCGGAGCGGCCTGGGCCGGTGCGGACTCCGTGCCCGGCGTGCAGCCGAGGCCGGAGGCGAACTGGCCGCGACCGGCGGCCTTGGCCTCCTGCCAGGCGGCGTGGACCTCGTTGTAGAAGCGGACGTTCGGCTGGAAGATCACCGGCTCGCCCAGGCCCAGGCGGGCCATCTCGGCGTTGACGAAGGTGTCTCCGGCCCAGACGCCGGCGAGGACCCGGTCGTAGCGGTCGCGGCGCTCCTTGTCATAGCGCAGGGTGACGGGCTGTCCCGGGGCGACCAGGCTCTTGAGGGCGGTCGTGGACTCCGGACCGAGGCACTGCACACCGTGCGAGGGATGCTTGGTCTCCGGGGTGTCGATGTTCAGCAGGCGGACCCGCTCCTCCACGCCGTTGATGCGGATGCGCAGGGTGTCCCCGTCGGTCACGGAGACCACGATGCCGCGCTCCCCGTCCACGTACGCAGGGGAAGCCGGCTTCGCGGAGGCCTGGGACGGGGCCGGAGCGGCAGCCTGGGCAGCGTCCGTCGCGACGGCCTGCTCGGCCGTCTTCTGCTCTGCGGCCTTCGCCTCGGTGGCCTTCTTCTCCGCGGCCTCGCGCTCACGCTGCTGAGCCGCGGCCTGCTCGGCCTTGCGCTCAGCGGCCGCTGACGCCTCAGCCTTTCGGCTCGCCTCGGCCTGCTCGGCTTCGCGCTCGGCGGCGGCTGACTTCTTGGCCTCGGCGCGGGCCTGCGTCTCACGCTCCTGCTCCTTGCGCGCTTCGCGCTCCTGACGCTCCTTCTCGGCGCGCTCGGCCTTCTCGGACTCACGGGCCGACTCCTCGGACTCGCGGGCCGACTCCTCAGAGACGTCGTCCCCGCGACCGTCTTCCGCCCGCTCGGACTCACGGGCGTCGGCGGACCGGTCGGCGGACGCACTGGAGGACGAGTCATTGGTCTCGCTGGCCCACTCCGAGGAGGAGCTCCCGGCGGCGGACGAGGCGTTCGGATCCTCGCCGCAGCCGGTGAGGACCAGGGACAGGCCGAGCCCGAGGGCGGCGGCCAGACGCAGGGAGCTGGAGGGGGATGGGGAAACGGGCACGACGCTGTGTCCTTTCTGCGAAGAGGGGATGAGCCCTCACCAAGGGGAGATGCCCTTCGGCCTCCAAGTTTTTGAGGAGCGGCCGTACAGGACTTTCCCAGTTTATCCTGACGCGAGCATCTTCCCAGGTCAGAACCGCATCACTGTGACCAACTCCATAGGGGGCGCCCGCCGCAGTCGGCCGCGTTGCCCAGGCGTCAGCGCGTGGTGATCTGACCGTCGCCGTCGAGGGCGTCGACGATGAGGTCACGGGCCTCGCCGGTGGGCGACTTCGCGGACAGCCAACGGGCGCCGGCCCAGGCGAGGATGACCACCACAGCGCAGCCGTAGGAGGTGACCGCCAGGCTGCCGGACTGCAGGCCGCGGCCGTCGGAACGGTTCACCCCGATCCAGAACAGACCCCAGGCCACGGCCAGGACCACACAGAACCGTCCGCCGTCGTAGGCGGAGAGCAGTGCGCTCAGGATGGTGAGGGCGATGACAGCGATCACGGCCCAGGTGGCAGGCATCAGGGGGCCGCCGTCCCAGCCGGAGGAGGCCAGGCCCGCGGCGACGTTGATGAAGACGCACACCATTGTCCAACCGAGGTAGAACCCCTGGACGCAGTCCACGGCGATCCGTTCGCCCCAGCCCGGCGCGGGAAGCCGTTCCATCTGGACCAGGATCACCAGCAGGACGGCCAGCTGCACGATGCTCACCGCCACGCTGGCCCACAGCAGCCCTGCCTCGACGGCGGCGAGCCACACGATGTTCAGGGCGATGCCCGCGAGGATCCAGGGGCGCATGCGCACGTGCCGTCGGCTGGGGGTGGGAGTCATCAGCTGCCACACCGCATAGCCGACGAAGCCGGCGTAGATGAGCCCCCAGATGTAGCCGGCTGCCTCTCCGACGGACAGCCAGGTGGCGTCCTCATCGAGCCAGCCGCCGACGGCGTGGGTCACACGCGTGCCGCCGAACAGGCCCATGCCGACCATCATCAAGATCAGCGCGGCCACCACCACGACGGCGGTGACGATGCGCCCGACGGTCGAGTCGAGTGCGCGACCCGCCTGAGTGCTGTCGACGTGCGTGCTCATGGGGTGCTCCCTGGCCAGACGGAGGCGCCGGGGCGCAGGCACCCCGGCCCGTTCGTTCGCCGCCATCCTAGGCATCCACACCGACGAGAAGTCCATGCGGGGACTGTGGATTCACCGCCCCCTAGTGAAAGTACATGCGCGACATCTCCCCGATCGGACTCCTGCTGGACGTGGACGGCCCCGTGGCCTCCGGGGACCTGCCCGACGTCGCCGCGGGCGAGTCCCTGCTGCGCTGGGTCGAGCGCGACCTGCTGCGCTGACCGGGTCGGACGCCCCCCCTGCGGGCGGCCGCCCCTCGCCGGGCCGGGACCTCGACCCCTAGCGTGGAAGGCAATGCGGCGCCCACTGCCGAACCGGCCCGGGCGCCTCCCGACCAGAGAAGAGGTTCCACCGTGGCCACTGTCGCCCAGAACATCGTCGAGACCCTCCACGCCTCGGGCGTGCGCCGCATGTACGGCGTGCCCGGGGACTCCCTCAACGGGCTGACCGAGGCCCTGCGCTCCCACGGCGGCATCCAGTGGGTGCACACCCGGCACGAGGAGACCGCGGCCTTCGCAGCCTCCGCCGAGTCCCAGCTCACGGACGAGCTCGCAGTCTGCGTGGGCTCGTGCGGTCCGGGCAACCTCCACCTGATCAACGGCCTGTTCGACGCCCAGCGCTCCCGCACCCCGGTGCTCGCGATCGCCGCGCACATCCCGTCGGAGGAGATCGGCTCGGGCTACTTCCAGGAGACCCACCCGCAGGACCTGTTCCGCGAGTGCTCCGTCTACGTGGAGCACGTCTCCTCGGCGGACCAGATGCCCCGCATGCTGCGCACGGCGATGCGGGCCGCCGTCGAGCAGCGGGGCGTGGCCGTGCTCGTGATCCCGGGCGACGTGGCCCTCACCGAGCTCTCCGCGAAGCCCGAGGTGATCCGTCACACGCCGTCCCGCGTCATCCCGGCGGACTCCGTGCTGCGCGAGGCGGCCGAGGCCCTGGACTCGTCCAAGCGGATCACCATCCTGGCCGGTGCGGGTGCGGCCGGTGCCCACGACGAGGTCGTGGCCCTGGCGGAACGTCTGCAGGCCCCGATCGTCCACGCGCTGCGCGGCAAGGACCGGATCGAGTACGACAACCCGTATGACGTCGGCTTGACCGGCCTGCTCGGCTTCGCCTCCGGCTACCACGCGCTCAAGGAGGCCGAGACGCTGCTGATCCTCGGCTCCTCCCTGCCGTACCGGCAGTTCTACCCCGAGGACGCCACGGTCATCCAGGTGGACGTGCGCGGCGAGCAGATCGGCCGGCGGGTGGCCGTGGACGTGCCGCTCGTGGGCGGGGTGAAGGAGACGGCCCAGGCCCTGCTGCCGCTGCTGCGCGGGAACTCGTCGTCGGCGTTCCTGAACAAGGCGCTCAAGCACTACGCCAAGACCCGCAAGGACCTCGACCAGCTGGCCAGCCCGGGACGCGGACGCGTGCACCCGCAGTACGTGGCCCGCCTCCTCGACGAGATGGCCGACGACGACGCGGTGTTCCTGCCCGACGTCGGCTCCCCGGTGATCTGGGCCTCCCGGTACCTGACGATGAACGGGCGCCGCCGGATCATCGGCTCGATGTCCCACGGCTCCATGGCCAACGCGGTCACCCAGGCGGTCGGCGCCCAGGCGGTCGAGCCCACGCGCCAGGTGGTGGCGATGGCCGGCGACGGCGGGCTGGCCATGATGCTCGGCGAGCTGCTGTCGTTCGTGCAGAACGACCTGCCCGTGAAGACGCTCGTGTTCGACAACGACTCGCTGAACTTCGTGGAGCTCGAGATGATGGCCGCCGGGTTCGTCCCCTATGGGACGGGCCTGGAGAACCCGGACTTCGCAGCGATCGCGGAGGCAGTCGGCATCAAGGGCTTCCGCGCGGACCACACGACGGACCTGCCCGCGGTGATGGGCGATTTCCTGGCCCACGACGGGCCTGCCCTGCTGGTGGTCAAGACCGAGCGTCAGGAGCTGACGATCCCGCCGAGCATCGAGCTCGAGCAGGCCAAGGGCTTCGCGCTCTACGCCATGCGCACCGTCCTCGACGGCAAGGGCACCAAGCTGCTCGACCTCGCGAAGGCGAACCTGCGCCAGGTGTTCTGACCTGTCGCGCACGACGACGGCCCGGACACGGACGGATCCGGTGATGCCGACCACTTCTTCTGCCTTCTCAAGGCGTGGATCTGGGCGACCAGGACCGGATC
>NZ_KV809430.1:0-32309 GCF_001812555.1 Micrococcus sp. HMSC067E09
TCCGTACGGAAGGCGACGGCCCGTCGTCGTGAAGCGGGGGACGGCAGTCCCCTCCTCGGCCCGGTCGTCGGCGGCGGATCAGCCGAACCAGATGCCCAGCTCGCGCTCGGCCGAGAGGGTCGAGTCGGAACCGTGCACGAGGTTCTTCTGGACCTGCTCGCCCCAGTCGCGGCCGAGGTCGCCGCGGATGGTGCCCGGGGCGGCGGTGGTCGGCTCGGTGGCGCCGGCGAGGGAGCGGAAGCCCTCGATGACGCGGTTGCCGGTCACACGGGCGGCCACCACCGGGCCGGAGCCCATGAACTCCACGAGCGGCTCGAAGAACGGCTTGCCCTCGTGCTCCTCGTAGTGCTTCACCAGCATCTCGCGGGTGGGGGTGAGCATCCGCAGCTCGGTGATCACGTAGCCCTTCGCCTCGATGCGGGCGAGGATCTGGCCGGTCAGGCCGCGCTCGACGCCGTCCGGCTTCACCAGGACCAGGGTCTCTTCGTGGTTGTGGGTCACAGGGGTCTCCTTCGACGAGGGGGACATCGGTTCCTCGGACCAGCGTAGTGGTCCACAGCGGCAGGGCCGACGGCTCAGGCGCCGTGCTCGTCCTCCCATTCGGCCTGCAGGCGGTCGCGCTCCCGGTTCTCCACGTCCATCCGTCGGCCCTTCACCACCGCATACCACCACGCCAGGGCGAACAGCGGGCCGATGACGAACATCGAGTACTCCCAGAAGCCCGAGAGGACCAGCACGAGCTGCAGGAGCCAGCCGACGGCGATTCCGGCAGGCTTCCGGATGATCGCGCAGGTGAGGACCGCGACGACGGCCAGCAGCGAGTAGCCGACGATGAACCACACGGCGTGGTCCTCGGCCTGGTTCAGCCCGAAGATCGTCATGCCCAGGAAGAACAGGACGATCGCCTCCAGGCACAGCACGGAGGAGGCGAACAGCGCCTGGATGGACCGGCGCTTCTTCTTCATGCCGGGGCGCCAGGCCTGCTGGGACCTCGTCTCGCGGGCAGGGCGCCAGTCCTCGGAGCCGAAGCCGGCGTCGGAGGAGTCGGGGGTGTGCGCCATGTCAGCGGCCTCCGTCCGTGTCGTCGTCCAGGACGTCGAGGACCTCGGGGTCCACGGCGTCCTCGTCCTCGTCGTCCAGGCCGACCGCGCCGAGCAGGTCGGCGGGGTCGATGCCGCGGGCCGCCACGGTCACCGGGCCGGGCGCCGCGGGGGCGCCGAGCAGGTGGCGGACGTCCGCGGCGAGGGTGATCGAGCCGATCGCCAGCACGCCGCCGCCGGTGCCGTGGGCCAGCGCGTCCGCGGAGGTGTCCACGGCCTCCGCGCGGCCGACGGCCCATTCGAGGGCGTCCGGCACGGACTCGGTGACGAACAGGTCCTCCTCCGGCCAGCCGGCGTCCAGCGCCGTCTGGGCCAGGTCGACGGCCGGGACGGCGCGCGGCGACGAGGACTGGGTGACGGCCACATCCTCCACGAGGTCGCCGAACTCCCGGTACAGCGTCTCGAGCATGGAACGGGCGTCCTTGTCCTCCAGCACGCCGACCACCAGGGACAGACGGGTCAGCCCGAAGGACTCCTTCACGGCGCGGGCCGAGACGCGCACGCCGTCCGGGTTGTGGGCGGCGTCCACGATGATCGTCGGCGCCGCCCTCAGCACCTCGAGGCGACCCGGACTGGTCACCTGGGCGATGCCCTCACGGAGCAGCTCCGCCTCGAGCGGCTTCTCGCCGCCGCCGAGGAAGGCCTCGAGCGCGGCCACGGCGACCGCCAGGTTCTCCGCCTGGTGTTCGCCGTAGAGCGGGAGGGTGAGGTCCTCGTACTCGCCGGCGATGCCGCGCACCGACACCTGCTGACCCCCGACGGCTAGGGCACGGGAGGTCACACCGAACTCGACGCCCTCGAAACGGTAGGGCACGCCCGCGGCCTGCGCTGCCTCGAGCAGCACCTGGGCCGCGTCCCGATCCTGGGCGGACGAGACGAGGAACCCGCCGGGCTTGATGATCCCGGCCTTCTCCTCGGCGATCTCCGCCTCCGTCTCCCCGAGCAGGTCCGTGTGGTCCAGGCTGATGGGGGTGACCACGGCGACCTTCGCATCCGCCACGTTGGTGGCGTCCGTGATGCCTCCGAGGCCGACCTCCAGGACGACGACCTCCACCGGCTCGTCCGCAAACACCGCGAAGGCGAGCGTGGTGACGGCTTCGAAGTAGGTCAGGGGCGGCTGACCCGCGGCCTCGAGCTCGGCGTCCACGAGCTCCACCATCGGCAGGATCTCCGCCCAGATGCGGACGAAGACCTCGTCCTGCACCGGCTCGCCGTCGATGCTGATGCGCTCGGTGACCCGCTCCAGGTGCGGCGACGTGTACCGGCCGGTGCGCAACCCGTAGGAGCGCAGCACCGCCTCGATCATCCGTGCCGTGGAGGTCTTGCCGTTGGTGCCGGTCAGGTGGATGACCGGGGCGGCGTGCTGGGGGTCGCCCAGCAGCGCCAGCACCCGGCGCATCGGCTCCATGCGCGGCTGCATCCTGTTCTCCGGGGCACGCGCGAGCAGGTCGCGATAGACCCCCTCGACATCGCGCGGGGCGTCCACGTGGCCCTGTGCGGGGTCCATCATGCGTCCGCCTTCTCCACGGTGACGGCCACGGTCCTGGTGGCATCGTCCGCGGCGTTGCTGCGCGGGTCCGCGGCACCGGAGTCCTCCACCACGAGGTCCGTGGTGAGGGTCTCGCGGCAGATCAGCTCGCGGTGCACCTGCAGGGCGGCGGCCACGGCCGACGGTGCCGAGATGACGGTGCGCACCCGGTCCGCAACGTCCAGGCCGGCGTTCTTGCGCGCCGACTGGACGGCGCGGACGACGTCGCGGGCGGTGCCCTCGGCGGCGAGCGCCTCGGACACCTCTGTGGTGAGCACGAGGAAGCCGGAGGTGCCGGACAGCACGCCGACCGCGGTGCCCTCCGGGGCGCCGGAGGTGACGGTGCGCAGCTCGTAGAGCTCCGGCGCCAGGGTGACGGGGCCGTCGTCGAGGTTCACCTGGAGGCCGGAGGCGGTCTCCTCGTAGGAGCCGGCGTCCACGGCCTTCTTGATCAGCGGGACCTGCCGGCCGAACGCCTTGCCCAGCTCGCGGAAGTTCAGCTTCAGCTCGGTGCCGATGCCGTACTCGGCCACGGCCTCGGCGGTGAGCTCGGAGAGCGTCACGTCCTTGAGGTTCAGCTCGTCCGCGATGATGCGCGCGAACGTGCCCTCCAGACCGGCGGCGTCCGGGACCACCACGGACAGGTTCGCCAGCGGCAGGCGCACGCGGCGGTTCGCGCCCTTGCGCAGCGCCGAGCCTGCCGAGGCGATGGCACGCACGGCGTCCATGCGGGCGATCAGGGCGTCGGCCTCGTCACCGTGGGGGAACAGGTCCGCGTCCGGGTAGTCGGTCAGGTGCACCGAGCGGCCGCCGGTCAGGCCGCGCCAGATCTCCTCCGTCACCATCGGCAGCAGCGGGGCGGCGGCGCGGGTGAAGGCCTCCAGCACCGTGTACAGCACGTCCATCGCCTCCGTGTCCTCGGCGAAGAAGCGCTGCCGGGAGCGGCGGATGTACCAGTTGGTCAGGGTGTCCATGTAGGTGCGCAGGGCGTCGCAGGCGTCCGAGACCTCGTAGGCGTCCAGAGCGGTCTTCACCTCGCGCAGCATGGTGCCGGTGGTGGCCAGGATGTACTGGTCCAGCGGGTCCGAGGCGGAGTGCTTCAGCCGGGCACGGTAGCCCTCCGGGCGGGTGCCCCCGGCGGTGGCCGTGTTCGCGTACAGGCTGAAGAAGTGCCATGCGTTCCACAGCGGCAGCTGCACCTGGCGCACACCCTCGCGGATGCCCTCCTCGGTGACGATCAGGTTGCCGCCGCGCAGGATCGGCGAGGCCATCAGGAACCAGCGCATGGCGTCCGAGCCGTCGCGGTCCAGGACCTCGTTGACGTCCGGGTAGTTGCGCAGGGACTTGGACATCTTCTGGCCGTCCGAACCCAGCACGATGCCGTGCGAGATCACGTTGGAGAACGCCGGGCGGTCGAAGAGCGCGGTCGCCAGGATGTGCAGCGTGTAGAACCAGCCCCGGGTCTGGCCGATGTACTCGACGATGAAGTCCGCCGGGTGGTGGGAGTCGAACCACTCCTTGTTCTCGAAGGGGTAGTGCACCTGCGAGTACGGCATGGAGCCGGAGTCGAACCACACGTCCAGCACGTCCTCCACGCGGCGCATGGTGGCACCGGCGGCCGCGGCCTGGGGATCCGGGTGCGGGCGGGTGAGGTCGTCGATCCACGGGCGGTGCAGGTCCACCTCGCCGTCGGCGTTCACCGGCAGACGGCCAAAGGCCTCCTCCAGCTCGGCCAGGGAGCCGTAGACCTCGGTGTGCGGGTAGTCCGGGTGGTCCGAGACCCACACCGGGATCGGGGAGCCCCAGTAGCGGTTGCGGGAGATCGACCAGTCACGGGCGTTCTCCAGCCACGTGCCGAACTGGCCGTGCTTCACATTGCCCGGGATCCAGTTGATGTCCTCGTTGTGGGCAAGCATCCGGTCCTTGAACTCCGTCACACGGACGTACCAGGAGGTGATGGCGCGGTAGATCAGCGGAGTGCGGCAGCGCCAGCAGTGCGGGTAGGAGTGCTCGTAGGAGGCCTCGCGGAAGACACGGTCGGCCGCGCGCAGGGCCCGGACGATGGTCATGTTGGCCTCGAACACCTGGACGCCGGCGATCTCCTTCAGGACTCCCCCGCCGTTCTCCTCCTTGCCGAACAGCGGCAGAAACCTGGCGCCCTCGTCCACGGAGAGGACCACCGGGATGCCGGCGGCCTCGCAGACGCGCTGGTCGTCCTCACCGTAGGCCGGGGCCTGGTGGACCACGCCGGTGCCGTCCTCGGTGGAGACGTAGTCGTCCACCAGCAGCTGCCAGGCCTTCTCGGTGCCGTACTCCTCGGTGTCCGCGAAGTAGGTGAACAGCGGCTCATAGCGCAGGCCGCCCAGGGTGGCGCCGGTGTGGGTCTCGGCGACGGCGTCGAGGGCCGCACCGGCGTCCTCGTAGCCGAGCTCCTTGGCGTGGGCCCCCACGAGGTCCTCGGCGAGCAGGAAGCGCTCGGCGTCGATCGCCGAGCCCTTCGGTCCGGCCGGCACCACCGCGTAGGAGACCTCCGGGCCTACGGCGAGCGCCGCGTTGGTCGGCAGGGTCCACGGGGTGGTGGTCCAGGCGACCACGTGCACGCCGGCGAGCGCGGCGGCGGTCTCGGCCGAGGCGGAGCCGCCGTCGACGACCTCGCCGGTCAGCGGGAAGGACACGGTGACCGAGGGGTCCTGGCGCATCTTGTAGACGTCGTCGTCCATGCGCAGCTCGTGGTTCGAGAGCGGAGTCTCGTCCTTCCAGCAGTACGGGAGGACGCGGAAGCCCTGGTAGGTCAGGCCCTTGGAGTGGAGGGACTTGAACGCCCAGAGCACGGACTCCATGTAGTCCGGGGTGAGGGTCTTGTAGTCATTGTCGAAGTCCACCCAGCGGGCCTGGCGGGTGACGTAGTCCTGCCACTCGCGGGTGTACTTGAGCACGGACTCGCGGCAGGCGTCGTTGAACTTGTCGATGCCCATCTGCTCGATCTGGGCCTTGTCCGTCATGCCCAGCTGCTTCATGGCCTCGAGCTCGGCGGGCAGCCCGTGGGTGTCCCAGCCGAAGCGGCGCTCGACGCGGCGGCCCTGCTGGGTCTGGTAGCGGGCCACGAGGTCCTTCACATAGCCGGTGAGCAGGTGGCCGTAGTGCGGCAGGCCGTTGGCGAAGGGCGGGCCGTCGTAGAAGACGAACTCGTTCGGGGTGCCGTCCTCGTTCTGGGCGGCGCGGGCGTCGATCGAGGCCTGGAAGGTGCCGTCCTCATCCCAGTACTTGAGGATGCGCTCCTCGATCTCCGGGAAGCGCGGGGAGGCGGCGGCGCCGGAAGCGGGGTCGGTGGAGGCGAGAGGGTACACGAGGCGTCCTTTGCGGTCCTTGGCTGCGTGGGGGTCTGCTCCCGGCGGGAGCCGGCTGCCGGCCCGGGTGGAGCCGACGGTGCCGCTGCTGCAAGGACGCTCGCCGCGGTGCACGCGCCGGGACGTCCCGGGGCTCATGCTCCGCGCGGCGGGCGCGGTACCACCCTGCTTGCCGTCCGCTCCGGCGGTGAGTGCCGGGCGCGGGCGACCGCTCGTGACTGCTGTGACGGGCTTACCCGTCCGGTTCTACTGGGGACCTGCGCTGAGCGTGGGCTCGGCTTCGCGCGGCTGCATCCGTGCGGGTGAGTCCGCGCGGATGCAGGGAGCGAGGCGGTGCCGGTCCTGTTCTTCCGGAGGCTCGCCGGTGATGGCCGGGTCGACGCCTGTGCGCACCAGTGTAGAGGATGCACGCGGTGTCCTCCTCGCTCTGGTGCCCTCCTCGCTCTGGTGCCCTGTGCCTTCATTCCGATGCAGAGCACTCCTCGCTCCGGTGCCCAGTGCCTTCATTCCGATTCAGAGCACTCCTCGCACGCTCTTCTTCGGAACGAGCACGCCTGATTCGCGGCACGCCCGCACCCTGTGGCCTCGTTCCGATCCGAAGCCGCTCTCGCGCGCTCCGATTCCGATCGACGCCGCTGGAGTGGGTGGGCAGCGGACACCGGACCTGAACCCTTCGATCCGATCCAGAGCCGCTCTCGCACGCGCTGTTTCGTGTCCCCGCCGGGCGTCAGGAGGCTACCCCGTCCTGGTCCTCTCCTCCACAGGTACGACGACGTCCCCTGAACGCCGCATGTCACCGTGAGTTCTCCACAGATCGGCCTGCCTCTGGGGCTGCGGCCTCCTGGTTCTGGCAAGACTGGCCCGACGATGCCGGCGATGCAGAACCGCAGCTGAGGAGGCCGACCATGACACTGCTGATCACCGAGGACTCGAGACTACGGGTATGGCGCGAGACCTGGGCGGAAGCGACGGCAGAGACGGGCTCGCCGATTCTGACCGCCGGAAGCTCCTCTGCGTGCGGGTGGAAGGACCGACTCCGCAATGGCTTCCTGCGCGGGGAGCTGGTACGCCTGGCCCACGGCGCGTACGTACCGCTGGATCTCTGGCAGAACTCCCGTCGATGGGACCGGGAGAAGTTCTGCATCATGGCCGTCGTGCGCACACGTCGCGCTGCCCCCGCTGTACTCACCGGTACCACGGCACTGATGCTCCATGGCCTGCCGCTGGGCAGACACCTGCCTCACGTCGAGTTGGTGGCCCGCGGGCAGGGACGAGCGAAGCCGGCACCCCGCATCGAACCGTTCGCAGCCCCGGAGCGCAGTCTGAGGCTCATGGCCGGCTTGCACGCCGCATGCAGTGACGCAGAAGGCGATCCCCCGGCACTTCCTGGCACGAATCCTTCACTGTGGACGCCGGTCCGCCATCGATACCGGGCCCGGAGCGAGGACGAACAGGATCGACCGACCGTCCGTCTGCCCGTCACACTCTCGGATGGCACGGTCATCGGGGAGGTCACGGCGGAGTCCCTTGCACCGGCCCTCGCTGTCGGGCTGAAGGAGACGACGGCCAGCGAGTCGCTGCCCGTTCTGGACGCCCTCGCCTTTCGAGGCGTGGACGAGTCAGGACTGCTTGTCGGGCAGGCTCCGCCGCCCCCTGAAGACAGACGTGTCCCCCACGGTTCGGTGCCTGCAACGATCACGGCCGACGCCGTCGTGACGTCCGCCGTCGAGCTGGCGCCGACACGGGCCGCCGGGCGACGCCTCAAGCAGGACTGGAAACACGCCTCGCCCCTGGCCGAGTCTGCTGGAGAGTCCGTCAGCCGCGGCCGGATGATCGAACTCGGCTTCGAGGTGCCTGAGCTGCAGGTCGCCGTGTCCGATGCCGACGGGTTCATCGCACGCGTGGACAGTCTCTGGCGGGAGCGGGGCATCGTGGGAGAGTTCGACGGCATCGGCAAGTACGACGTGGACGCGCACGCGAATGCCGAGGAACGGCGGCGTTATCTGCGCCGGCAGCAGGATCGGGAGATCCGCCTGCAGCGTGTGTGCTCCCAGGTCCTGCACTGGACCTGGCGTGATGTGCAGGATCCTGCTCGGCTACGCCGACTGCTCGACGGAGCGGGGGTGCCCCGGACGGCGCGACGGTGATCGCTAGGCCCGGTGTCTCACGACGTCGTTCCCCGTGCTTCATGACTTCGATCCGATGCGAAGCACCTCTCGCATGCTCCCGATCGGATCGAAGTCTTCAGGGACGGCGGGGTTGCCGGCACCGATGTCTTCGTTCCGATTCGGAGCACGCGACGCACGCTCTGGATCGGAACGAAGGCACGTGTACCTGGTCAGCACCCGCCGAGCAGCCCCCGCGCCCAGCCCCCGCGCACAGCCCCCGCGCACAGCACCCGCCGCGCAATCCCGGGGCTCACCCTTTGCACCTCACCCCTTGCGGATCACCTTGTGCTGGGCGGCCTGGGCCACGGGACGCAGAACGATCTGGTCCAGGTTCACGTGGTGCGGCAGCTCGACAGCGTGGACGCACACCTCGGCGACGTCCTCGGCGGTGAGCGGCTTCTCGACGCCGGCGTAGACCTTGTCCGCGGCGGCCTGGTCGCCGCCGAGGCGCATGAGGGAGAACTCCTCGGTGTGCACCATGCCGGGCAGCACCTCGATCACGCGCACGTTGTGCTCGGCCTCCTCCAGGCGCAGCGCCCCCGTCAGACCGTGCTGGCCCATCTTCGCGGCGTTGTAGCCTCCGCCGCCCTCATAGGCGGTCACAGCAGCGGTGGAGGTCAGGTTGAGCACGGTGCCCTCGCCGTGGGCGCGCAGCATCGGCAGGAACGCCTTGCACATGGTCAGGGTGCCCAGCACGTTGACGCGGTACATCCACTCCCACTGCTCCAGGTCGCCGTCGCCCACCGCGTCCGTGCCACGGGCGCCGCCGGCGATGTTCAACAGGGTGTCCGCGCCACCGTCCTCGGTCACGCGCTCCGCCAGACGGGCCACCGCGTCCGCATCGGTCACGTCCAGCGCGCACGGGATCAGCAGGCCCGGCACGTCCTCCTCCACGCCCTGCGCCTGCAGCTGTTCAAGCCGCTCGGCGCGGCGGCCCACGGCGTAGACGCGCCAGCCGCGGCGGGCCATCTCGAGGGCGGTGGCCCGGCCGATGCCGGTGGTGGCGCCGGAGACGACGGCGCCGCGGGCGGAGGAGGACGAGGACTGCTGCACGGGCGACTTCTGCACCGAGGACTGCTGCACGGCGGACTCCTGGGACTCGCGGACGGTGGTCATGGCCACAGCCTACGCGGGTGAGCCTGCCTGCCAGGGCGAGGCGTCGCCGTCGGGACGGGCGCTCACATGACAGGATGGACCGCATGGCTGACAAGACCCCGGGCACAGACACGCCCGTCACCGAGTCCACCACCGCCGCGACCACCGAGGCACGCACCGTCTCGGTCCCGGACCGCCCCGCCCTGGAGGGCCTCGAGGAGAAGCTGACCGCCCGCTGGGCCGAGGAGCGCACCTACGCGTTCGACCCGGAGACCACGCGCGAACAGGTCTACTCCATCGACACTCCGCCGCCGACCGCCTCCGGCTCCCTGCACGTGGGCCATGTGTTCTCCTACACGCAGACCGACGTGCTCGCCCGCTACCAGCGCATGAACGGCAAGAACGTCTTCTACCCGATGGGCTGGGACGACAACGGCCTGCCCACTGAGCGCCGCGTGCAGAACTACTACGGCGTCCGCTGCGATCCCGCCAAGCCGTACGTTCAGGGCTACCGCCCGCCGGAGAAGCCGGCGAAGAACCAGCGGGACTGGGACGTGGTCTCCCGGAAGAACTTCATCGAGCTCTGCGAGGAGCTCGCCGTGGAGGACGAGAAGGTCTTCGAGGACCTCTTCACCCGCCTCGGCCTGTCCGTCGACTGGGACATGACCTACCGGACCATCGACGACGTCTCCCGCGCCGTCTCCCAGCGCGCCTTCCTGGCCGGCATCGCCTCGGGTGACGCCTACCTGGCCGAGGCCCCCACCATGTGGGACGTCACCTTCCGCACCGCCGTGGCCCAGGCCGAGCTCGAGGACCGTGAGGTCCCCGGTGCCTACCACCGCTACGCCTTCACGGCAGCCGACGGTGAGCAGGTCTTCATCGAGACCACTCGCCCCGAACTGCTGGCCTCCTGCTCCGCCCTGGTCGCCCACCCGGACGACGAGCGCTACCAGCACCTGTTCGGCACGACCGTCACCTCCCCGCTGTACGGCGTTCAGGTGGAGGTCTTCCCGCACCCGCTGGCCAAGCAGGACAAGGGCTCCGGCATCGCCATGGTCTGCACCTTCGGCGACCTCAACGACGTCACCTGGTGGCGCGAGCTGCAGCTGCCGACCCGCACCCTGATCGGCCGCGACGGCCGCTTCGCCGCCGACACCCCCGAGTGGATCACCACGGACGCCGGCCGGCAGGCCTACGCGGACACCGTGGCCGGCAAGACCGTGTTCTCCGCCAAGCAGGGTGTGGTGGACGCGCTCACCGCGGCCGGCCTGCTGGACGGGGAGCCGAAGAAGATCATGCACGCCGTGAACTTCTACGAGAAGGGCGACAAGCCGCTCGAGGTCGTGACCTCCCGCCAGTGGTACATCCGCAACGGCGGCCGCGACGCCGACCGCCGCGCCGAGCTCATCGAACGCGGCCGCGAGCTGGCCTGGCACCCGGAGCACATGCGGCACCGCTACGAGAACTGGGTCGACGGCCTCAACGGCGACTGGCTCGTCTCCCGCCAGCGCTTCTTCGGCGTGCCGATCCCGGTCTGGTACCCGCTGGACGCCGAGGGCGAGCCAGACTACGAGAACCCGATCCTCCCGGCCGACGACCAGCTCCCCGTGGATCCGGCCGCCGAGGCCGCCCCGGGCTACTCCGAGGACCAGCGCGACGTCCCCGGCGGCTTCACCGGCGACCCGGACGTCCTGGACACCTGGGCCACCTCGTCGCTGACCCCGCAGATCGTGGGCCGCTGGTCTCGGGACGAGGCGTTCTTCACCAACGTCTTCCCGTTCGATCTGCGTCCGCAGGGGCACGACATCATCCGCACCTGGCTGTTCTCCACCGTGGTGCGCGCCCACGCCCTCAACGGCTCCGTGCCGTGGACGGACACCGCACTCTCCGGCTGGATCCTGGACCCGGACCGCAAGAAGATGTCCAAGTCCAAGGGCAACGTGGTGGTCCCGACCGACATCCTGGACCAGTTCGGCTCGGACGCCGTGCGCTACTGGGCCGCCTCTGCGCGCCTCGGCGCGGACACCGCCTACGAGGTGGCGCAGATGAAGATCGGCCGCCGCCTGGCCATCAAGCTGCTCAACGCCTCCAAGTTCGTCCTCAACCTGGGCGCCACCGAGTCCTCGGTGATCCGCTCGGCCGAGGACGCCGCGGCCGTCACCAACCCGCTGGACGCCTCCCTGCTGGCCCGCCTGGCGGCCACCGTGGAGCAGGCGACCCGGGCGTTCGAGGCCTACGACTACGCCCGTGCCCTCGCTGTCACCGAACAGTTCTTCTGGGCCTTCACGGACGACTACGTGGAGCTGGTGAAGGACCGCGCCTACGGCGGCCAGGGCGAGGCCGAGCAGGCGTCCGTCGTGACCACGCTGGCCACCACCCTGGACGCCCTGCTGCGCCTGCTGGCACCGTTCCAGCCGTTCGCCACCGAGGAGGTGTGGAGCTGGTGGCGTGCCGGCTCCGTGCACACCGCCGCGTGGCCGGGTGCCGCGGACGAGGCCGCCGCCCTGTCCTCCGCCGCCTCCGCCGGCGACGCCGAGGTCCTGCCCACCGTGGCGCAGGTCCTCGGTGGCGTGCGCAAGTCCAAGTCCGAGGCCAAGGTCAAGCAGCGCACTCAGGTGCGCTCGGCCGTGGTGACCGGCCCGGCCGAGTGGCTCGAGAAGCTGCGCCGTGGCCTGGCGGACCTGAAGGCGGCCGGCAACATCGCCGACCTCACCCTCACTGAGGGCGCCGCCGGCGAGTCCGCGCCGCTGACCGTCTCGGACGTGGAGCTGGCCCCGGCCGAGGACGCCTGATCCTCCTGCCCCGCTTCCGGTGCCCTTCCCTCAGGTTGTGGAACCACGACGACGGCCCCGTCACCTCCTCGAGGTGACGGGGCCGTCTTCCTGGCGCCAGGATCAGTCGAACTGCGGCGTCGTGTCCCGGGCGCGCTTGATCTCGTAGAAGTACGGGTAGCGGGCCAGGGCCAGCGAGGCGTCGAAGATCTCGCCGGCGGTCTCGCCGCGCGGGATGCGGGTGAGGACCGGGCCGAAGAAGGCGACGCCGTCGAAGGCCACCACCGGGGTGCCGACGTCGTTGCCCACGAGGTCCTCGGCCTCCTTCTGGGCCTCGCGGAGCTTCGCGTCCAGGGCGTCGGACTCGGTGGCGGCGAGGATCGCGTCCGCGTCGTGGCCGAGCTGATCGGCGGCGGCGCGCAGCACGGCCGGGTAGTCCTTGTCCCCCTCGTTGTGGATGCGGGTGCCCAGGGCGGTGTACCAGTCGGCCAGGGCCTCGGGGCCGTAGGTCTCGCGCACGTGCATGGTGGCGCGGCCCGGGACGAGGCCGGCGTCGGTGTGCTTGCGGTAGTCCGGGTCCAGGTCGCGGCCCTCGTTCAGCATGTACAGGGACATCTGCTTGAACTCGACCTTCACGTCACGGACCTTCTCCACCTCCAGGATCCACCGGGAGGTGATCCAGGCGAACGGGCAGGTCGGGTCGAAGTAGAAGCCGACGGTGGGAGTGTTCTCGGTCATGCTGGGGTCCTTCCTTCGTGGGGCCGGCGGACCGGCCCCGGGGCGGGCGTCTTTCGGTCTGGTCAGGCGGACTCGTCCCGGCGGGAACGCTCGACGTCCGCCGGGATCAGCGTGGGCTCGGCGCCGTCGCAGACGACGTCCCCGGTGATCACCACGGCACCGATGTCCGTCCGGGAGGGCAGGTCGAACATGACGGGCTTGAGCACGTCCTCCATGATCGAGCGCAGGCCGCGGGCGCCGGTGCCTCGCGCCACGGCCAGCTCCACCACGGCGTCCAGCGCGTCGTCATCGAACTCGAGGTCCACACCGTCCATGAGGAACATCTTCTGGTACTGCTTCACCAGCGCGTTCTTCGGCTCGGTGAGCACCTTCACGAGCTGGTCGTGGGTGAGGTCCTCCACCGCGGTGATCACAGGCAGGCGGCCGATGAACTCCGGGATGAGGCCGAACTTGAGCAGGTCCTCGGGGCGGACGTCCGCGTAGGAGGTCTCGCCGTCCCCGAGATGGCTGAGCGGCGCACCGAAGCCGATGCCCTTGCGTCCGGCACGGGAGCCGATGATCTCCTCGAGTCCCGCGAAGGCGCCGGCCACGATGAACAGCACGTTGGTGGTGTCGATCTGCAGGAACTCCTGGCGCGGGTGCTTCCGCCCACCCTGAGGCGGCACGGAGGCCACGGTCCCCTCGAGGATCTTCAGCAGTGCCTGCTGCACGCCCTCGCCGGAGACGTCACGGGTGATCGACGGGTTCTCGGACTTGCGGGAGATCTTGTCGATCTCGTCGATGTAGATGATGCCCTGCTCGGCCTTCTTCACGTCGAAGTCCGCGGCCTGGATGAGCTTGAGGAGGATGTTCTCCACGTCCTCGCCCACGTAGCCGGCCTCGGTGAGGCTGGTCGCGTCCGCCACGGCGAACGGGACGTTCAGCTGGCGGGCCAGGGTCTGGGCCAGGTAGGTCTTGCCTGAGCCGGTGGGGCCCACGATGAGGATGTTGGACTTGCCGACCTCCACGTCCGCGAGGTCCGTCCGCTCCGAGAAGCGGTCCGCGGACTCCGCGCCCCTGGACTGCGGGCTCCGGACGCGCTTGTAGTGGTTGTACACGGCCACGGCGAGGGAGCGCTTGGCGTTCTCCTGGCCGATCACGAAGCGGCCGAGGTGGTCGAAGATCTCCTGCGGAGTCGGCAGGACCATCTCGTCCGACTCGCTGACCTCCCCGAGCTCCTCTTCGATGATCTCGTTGCAGAGCTCGATGCACTCCTCGCAGATGTACACACCGGGCCCCGCGATGAGCTTGCGGACCTGCTTCTGGCTCTTGCCGCAGAACGAGCACTTGAGCAGATCGGCGCTCTCTCCGATGCGTGCCATGGAACGGGACTCCTCCGGGTCTGACTGCAGTGTGCGGGTCCGGGCCCAACGGGTCGGGGCCGGACGTGTGCGGCGCGGACCTCACCGGTCCGGCAACGGAGCCGCAGGGCTCCACGCGTACGAACCAGGATACGACCCGGTCCGGACACGACAGCGAATCGCAACGGCCCCGGACCGTGCACCGGCAGCGCACGGCCCGGGGCCGTCGTCGTGGTGTCCTGCGCCGGGCGGGACCGGCCGGTCCCGCCCGGACGCCGGTCAGGCGGACGGGCGGGTGATCTTGCGGGAGGACAGCACCTCGTCCACCAGGCCGTACTCGAGCGCGGCCTGCGCGGAGAGGAACTTGTCACGGTCGATGTCCCGGGAGACCTCCTCGGCCGACTTGTCAGTCAGCGAGGCGAGGGTCTCCTCCATCCAGACGCGCATGCGGTTGATCTCCTGCGCGTGGATCTCGAGGTCGGTCGCGGTGCCGCGGTCGCCCTGCATGGCCGGCTGGTGGATCATCACGCGGGCGTTCGGCAGCGCGAGGCGCTTGCCCGGCGCACCGGCGGCCAGCAGCACGGCGGCGGCGGAGGCGGCCTGGCCCAGGCACACGGTCTGCACCTCGGGGCGGATGAACTGCATCGTGTCGAAGATGGCGGTCATCGCGGTGAAGGAACCGCCCGGGGAGTTGATGTACAGGGTGATGTCGCGCTCGGAGTCCATGGCCTCGAGCACGAGCAGCTGCGCCATCACGTCGTCGGCCGAGGCGTCGTCCACCTGCGAGCCGAGGAAGACGATGCGGTCCTCGAACAGCTTGGCGTAGGGGTCCTGGCGCTTGAAGCCGTACGGGGTGCGCTCCTCGAACTGCGGGAGGATGTAGCGGGCATCCGGAGTGGGCTGGGAGGGCTTCGCGGTCGGGAGCCCGGCGGTGAAGTGGTTCATGACTGTGTCTCCTGGAAGGTCGTGGGTCCGCGGGCGTGGCCTCAGGCCTGCATGCCTCCGCCGCCGGAGACGGCGGTGGAGCGCTCGGCGATGTGGTCGATGAAGCCGTAGTCGAGGGCCTCCTGCGCGGTGAACCACTTGTCACGCGCGTTGTCCTCGAGGATCGTCTCGACCGACTGGCCGGTCTGCTCCGCGGTGAGCTCGGACATGACCTTCTTCATGTGCAGGATCAGCTGCGCCTGGATGCGGATGTCCGATTCGGTGCCGCCGATGCCGCCGGAGGGCTGGTGCATCAGCACGCGGGCGTGCGGGGTCGCGTAGCGCTTGCCCTTGGTGCCCGAGGAGAGCAGGAACTGGCCCATGGAGGCGGCGAGGCCGGTGGCCACGGTGACGACGTCGTTCGGGATGAACTGCATCGTGTCGTAGATGGCCATGCCGGCGGTCACGGAGCCGCCCGGGGAGTTGATGTAGAGGTAGATGTCCTTCTCCGGGTCCTCCGCGGAGAGCAGGAGCATCTGCGAGCAGATGGCGTTCGCGTTGTCGTCGCGCACATCCGAGCCGAGCCAGATGATGCGCTCCTTGAGCAGACGGTTGTAGATGTAGTCCTCGCGCTGCGCCGGGTCCACCGACTGCATCCGGGGGGTGATGTCCGTCATCACGGGTGCCTTCCTGTTGGCCTGCCGGGTGGGGCTCTGCCGACCGCTCCCTCAGGGGCGGACGCAGGCCCGGTATCTGGCTCGAGCCTACTCATCCGTGCCGCGCCCGTGGGGGCACGGCGGACCATTTCGCTGTTGGCGCATGGTGGGCGCCCGGGCCGCCGCGGCGACGCGCCCGCGGTCGCCGGGGCGGACACCGCACGACGACGGCGCCGCACCTCCCGTACGGGCGGTGCGGCGCCGTGCGTCTCGGCCTCGTCCCCTCACGCCGAGGGGACCACGCGGATCAGGCGTCCTTCTCGTCGGCCTTCTTCTTGGCAGGGGCCTTCTTGGCGGCCGGCTTCTTGGCAGGGGCCTTCTTCTCGCCCTCGTCCTTCTTGGCCGGCTTCTCCTCCTCGGCCTTCTCGGCGTCGGCGGCGTCCACGGCCTCCTGGCCGCCCGGGGTCACGAAGGCGGTGAGGTCCACGGCCTTGCCGTCCGTGTCCTCCACCTTCGCGTACTCGAGCACCTTGGCCAGCGCCTTGCGACGGCGGACCTCGCCCATGATCATCGGAACCTGACCGGCCTGGTCCAGCATCATGGCGAACTGATTCGGGTCCATGCCGTACTCGGAGGCGGTGGCGATGATGTACTCGATCAGCTCGCCCTGGTCGACCGAGACCTCCTCGGCGTCCGCCACGGCGTCGAGGATGACCTCGTTCTTGAACGCCTCACGGGTGTTCTGCTCGAGCTCGGCGCGGTGCTCCTCGGTGTCGTGGTCGTCACCGGCGGTGTGCCCCTGGGAGTTGAAGTGCTGTTCCAGCTGCTCGGCGATCACGGCGTCCGGGACCGGCACCTCGACGAGCTTGACGAGCTCCTCGAGGACCTTGTCACGGGCCTCGACGCCCTGACGGTTCTGCGCGGCCTCGGCGGCCTGCTTCTTCAGGTCCTCCTTGAGCTCGGCCACGGTGTCGAACTCGGAGGCCAGCTGGGCGAACTCGTCGTCGACCTCGGGCAGCTCGCGCTCCTTGACGGCCTTGAGGACCAGCTTCACGGTGGCCTTCTCGCCGTCGTGCTCGCCGCCGTTGAGGGTGGTCTCGAAGGTGGCGTCCTCCTCCGCGGACAAGCCGTCGAGGGCCTCGTCGATGCCCTCGAGCATGGTGCCGGCGCCGACCTGGTAGGACAGGCCCTCGGCGGCGTCGACCTGCTCACCGTCGACGGTGGCGGTCAGGTCCATGGTGACGAAGTCGTCCTTGGCGGCCGGACGGTCCACGTCCTTCAGGGTGCCGAAGCGGGCGCGGAGCTGGTCCAGCGCCTCCTTCTCGTCCTCCTCGGTGGCAGAGGACGGCTCGACCGTGACCTTCAGGCCCTTGTAGTCCGGCAGCTCGATCTCCGGGCGGACGTCGAACTCGGCGGTGAAGGTCACCGGGTCCTCGCCCTGGGCGCTCGGGGTGCCGGTGACGTCGACCTCGGGACGGGAGATCGGGGTGACCTCGGCCTCCGCGGCGGCCTGCTGGAACCAGGTGTTCAGGCCCTCGTTCACGGCGGTGTCCACGACGACCTCGCGGCCGAAGCGCTGGTCGATCAGACGCGCCGGCACCTTGCCCTTGCGGAAGCCCGGGATCTGGACCTGATCGGCGATGTCCTTGTACGCCTTGTCCAGAGCCGGCTTCACCTCCTCGAAGGGGACCTCGACGGCCAGCTTCACGCGGGTGGGGCTGAGGTTCTCTGCGGTGGTCTTGACCACGGATGGCTCCTGTAGGGGTCGGTGTCTGTACGGAATGTCAGGGAAGAGTCGGGGTGACAGGATTTGAACCTGCGGCCTCACGCTCCCAAAGCGCGCGCTCTAGCCAAGCTGAGCTACACCCCGGATCGCCTGCGGGACGCGGGTGGACCCGGTCCGTCCCGCCAGAGGCATGACGTCCTTGACGCAGCCTGCCGGTCGGCAGACTGAGCCAGACTACCGCGCCGCGCCGTCACAGGGAAAATGTCCGCGTTGGAGGCCAGGCAGCGGCCGCAGGGCGTTCGGGAGCCGTCAGCGGCCGGTGCGGGGCGTCTGCTTGTCGGCCGCCCGGTCTGCGGCGACGGTGACGACCACACCGGCGTTGCGCTCCACCATGCCCGGCAGGAACGCGCGGGTGACCCAGTACGGAGCGAGCGCGTTGACCTCGAAGGTGCGGCGGATGCCTGCCTCGGTCGCCTCCGTCAGCGGGGCACCGGTGACCACGCCTGCGTTGTTCACGACGACGTCCACCTCCGGGCTCTGCCGGCTCGCCTGGGCCACGGCGTCGGTGGAGGTGACGTCCACGGCGACGGCGAGCGCCTCGGCTCCGCGCACACGCACCTCAGCGGCGACGGCCTCCGCGGACTCGGCGGCCACGTCCCAGACGATCACCTGGGCCGCGGTGCCTCGGGGCACCGGCGTCACGTGCTAGTGTGGACGCCGTTCCGCTTGAGAGGGCGGCGCCGTGGGGATGTAGCTCAATGGTAGAGCCCCAGTCTTCCAAACTGGTTACGCGGGTTCGATTCCCGTCATCCCCTCCAGAAATCACGAGCCGACTGCGCTGCGGCTCCGTTGCCGACGAGGCCGCCCCTGTGCAGGATGGGTCCCATGGGGAGCACCGAGCAGACTCGTCGGAACGCATCGGGCAGATCCATCCACCGGCCCTGGCATCGTCGGGTCGTGGAGGACGACACGCAGCGTATGGTCCTCCTGTCCCTGCTGGCAGGTGTCGTCGCGGCGGGTCTGAGCACCCTGGTGATCCTCCCGCCCCTCGGCGCTGCGCTGGGCCTCGGCGACGCCCGCCCCCACACCTGGATGACCGGGCTGATGACGCTGTGTCTGATGTGGTCGATCTACTGCGCGCTGAACGTGCTGGTGCTGCACTGGTGGCTCGGCCGCCGGGACTCGGAGGACCTGCACACGCTGCTGCGCACGCACTCCCGCGGACCGAAGGAGTCCCTCAACCCTCTCGGCTGGCGCGCCCTGGTGCTGGGCGAGTCCAGCACGCTGGGCAACACCGCCACGTTCTCGATGATGGCGATGCTCGTGGTGGTCGTCTCGATGTGGATGCCCGAGGCACGGTCCGTGCCGACCATGCGCGTCCTGGCGGTGGTCACGGTCCTGGCGTCCTGGACGAGCATCGTCCTGGCCCAGGCGCTGCGCTATGCCCGCCTGGCCGCCCAGCACGATCCGGAGCGGCCACGGGCCGCGGGCGAGTCCTGCGCGCCTCCGATCCGCTTTCGCGGCTCCGACGCCCCGGTGTTCTCGGACTATGTGTCCCTGTCCCTGACGCTGTCCACCATGATGGGTGCCCAGGACGTCGTGTTCTCCGGGCGCGCCGCCCGTACGGCCGTCCGGGAGCATGCGATCGTCGGGTTCCTCTTCAACTCGATGATCATCGCAGCGCTGGCCTCGCTGCTGCTCACCGTCACTTGAACGGGTCCTGCCGCCGGACGCTCAGGTCTGGCAGACCATGCACCGGTAGAGCCGTCGGCTCGCCATGTCCTCGGCGACGATCTCGTCCTCGCCGCAGACAAGGCATGGCTGCCCCTGCCGCTGATACACGTAGTTCGCGTGCTCCGGCCAGGCCTGCTCGGCAGTCACGCCCGGCCTGTGCTCCTGGCGGGTGGTGACGATCCGCCCGAGCCGCACGCCGGCCCGCAGCAGCCGGCGGTTGTCCTCGTACAGGGCGCGCAGACCCTCCTCCCCCAGGTCCTTCGCCGGCCGCCACGGGTCGACTCCGGCCCGGAACAGGGACTCGGCCCGGTAGATGTTGCCGATGCCGCCGACCATCGCCTGGTCCATCAGCACCACCCCGATCGGCCGGCGCGTCTTCCCCGCCCGCAGCAGGAACGGTGCCGGGTCGTCGTCGTTGAGCGGGTCCGGACCCAGCTTCGCGGTGACCTGAAGGACCTCCGCAGGCGTGAGCACGCGGCACGTCGACGCCCCGATCAGGTCCGCCCACCCGTGGGCGGAGACCAGCCGCAGCCGCACGGTGGCCGCAGGCGGTGGCGGGACGGCGGCGGACGGTGAGGGGCCGTCGTCGTCAACGGCGGAGGGCAGCTCCCGTTCCCCGATCCTCCGCGGCGCCCCGATCGACGAGGCGGCCGCGAAACTCTCGTCTCCGCCGAAGGAGAAGGCACCGTACAGGCCGAGGTGCACGTTGAGCGTCAGCCCGCCGGAGAAGTCGGCGAAGAAGTGCTTGCCGTGCGCCCAGGCGCGCTCGAGGACCTGACCGTCCAGCAGGGCGGCGCCGTCAGCGAAGCGGCCCTGCGGGGAACTGGCACGCAGGGCCTGACCGCCGAAGACGTCCTGGACCTGGCGGGCGAGTCGGTGCAGCGAGTGCCCCTCAGGCACTCACATCAGCACCTCTCCGGTGGTCTCGTAGTGGGCGATCTTGCCGATGCGGCGCACGTGACGCTCGTCCTCGGAGAACGGCTCGGCGAGGAACGCCTCGATCAGCGCGGTGGCCTCCTCGAGGGAGTGCTGCCGGCCGCCGACGGCGACGACGTTGGCGTCGTTGTGCTGCCGGGCGAGCCGGGCGGTGTCCAAGTTCCAGGCGAGGGCGGCACGGATGCCCTCGACCTTGTTGGCGGCGATCTGCTCGCCGTTGCCGGAGCCTCCCAGCACGATGCCCAGGGAATCCTGGCCCTCGGCGCGCTCGGCGGCGACGGCCTTCGCGGCGTTGATGCAGAACCCCGGGTAGTCGTCCAGGGCGTCGTACTCGGCAGGACCGTGGTCCACCATCTCGTAGCCGGCGGCGGTCAGGTGCTTCACCAGGTGGGCGGACAGCTCCATCCCGGCGTGGTCGGTGGCGATGTGGACGCGCATGGTCGGGTCCTCCTGGAGGGCGGGGCGGCGGGCGGGCCGGAAGACGACGACGGGCGCTCGTCCCCGCCTGGGAGGCCGCACCGGGCGTCGTGGCCCACCCTCCAGGGTAGTCGGCTCCGGCGGGCGGCGGTGCGCGCACGGACGCCTCCGGGCGTCTCGGCCGCCGCGGCGCACAGGTGGCACAATGGCAGGGATCGTGACCGCGGGCACACCCGCCCCGCGCCTCACCCGTCGCACCATTCACCACCCCTACTGGAGGACACCTGTGTCGACTGCCGCACGCCTGAACATCACCCGCGAAGAGGCCGCCGAGCGCGCCGCCGCCGTGGAGGTGCAGTCCTATGACGTGGCACTGGACCTGACCTTGCCGGGCGATCGCTTCGGCTCCGTGAGCACCGTCCGCTTCACCGCCGCCGACGCCGCCGTCGGCACCCACACGTGGATCGACTTCGTCTCCACCCAGACCCCGACGGTCACCCTCAACGGGCAGGAGCTGGACTCCGCCGACTACGACGGCGCCCGTGTGAAGGTCGGTCCCCTGGCCGCCGAGAACGAGCTCGTGGTGGCCGGCGAGGCCGACTACATGACCACCGGCGAGGGGCTGCACCGCTTCATCGACCCGGTGGACGACGAGGTGTACCTGTACACCCAGTTCGAGGTGCCGGACTCCCGCCGCATGTTCGCCGTGTTCGAGCAGCCCGACCTCAAGGCGACCTTTGCCTTCACCGTCACCGCCCGCGCCGACTGGGCCGTGGTCTCCAACCAGCCGACCCCGGAGCCGACCGCCGCCGGCACCGACGCGGACGGCCGTGAGACCGCCACCTGGGCCTTCTCCCCCACCCCGCGGATCTCCTCCTACATCACCGCGCTCGTGGCCGGCCCGTACAAGTCCACCCACTCCGAGCTGACCAGCGCAGACGGCCGCACCATCCCGCTGGGCGTGTTCTGCCGTGCCTCCCTGTTCGAGCACCTGGACGCGGACAACATCTTCGAGCTGACCCGCCAGGGCTTCGAGTTCTTCGAGGCCCAGTACGGCCACCCCTACCCGTTCGAGAAGTACGACCAGCTGTTCGTGCCGGAGTTCAACGCCGGTGCCATGGAGAACGCCGGCTGCGTGACCTTCCTGGAGAACTACGTGTTCCGCTCCACCGTGCCCGAGGCCATGGTCGAGCGCCGCGCCATCACCGTCCTCCACGAGCTGGCCCACATGTGGTTCGGCGACCTGGTGACCATGAGGTGGTGGAACGACCTGTGGCTGAACGAGTCCTTCGCCGAGTTCATGTCCACCCTGGCCGCCGCCGAGAACACGAAGTACACCGGCGCCTGGACCACCTTCAACTCCATGGAGAAGTCCTGGGCCTACCGCCAGGACCAGCTGTCCTCCACCCACCCGATCAAGGCTCCGATCCGGGACCTGGACGACGTGCTGGTGAACTTCGACGGCATCACCTACGCCAAGGGCGCCTCCGTGCTGCGCCAGCTGGTGGCCTGGGTCGGCCAGGAGAACTTCATGGCCGGCGTCCGCGCGTACATCGCCAAGCACGCCTGGACCAACACCGAGCTGCCGGACCTCATGGTCGAGCTGGAGAAGGCCTCCGGCCGCGACCTGTCCGAGTGGACCGAGCAGTGGTTGGAGACCTCCGGGGTGAACACCATCGCCGTCGAGGTGGAGACCGACGGCTCCGGCACCATCACGTCGCTGGAGTTGGTGCAGACCGCCCCGGACGGCTCTGCTCTGGCCCCGGGCGACCAGGTCCTGCGCCCGCACCGCATGGCCGTCGGCTTCTACGACGTGGACGCCGAGGGCAAGCTCACCCGTGTGGCCCGCCATGAGCTGGACGTCGCCGGGGAGCGCACCAGCGTGGCGGACGCGATCGGCTCCCGGCGTCCGGCCGTGATCCTGCCGAACGACGACGACCTGGCCTACGCCAAGATCCGCCTGGACGCCGAGTCCTGGGCCGTCGCCGCCACCGGCCTGAAGGACGTGGCCGAGTCCCTGCCGCGTACCCTGCTGTGGTCCTGCGCCTGGGACACCGCGCGCGACGGCGAGGCCTCGGGTCGCTGGTTCGCCGACCTGGTGCTGGCGAACATCGGCCACGAGAAGGACTCCTCCGTGGTGCAGACCCTGCTGCGTCAGCTGGCCACCGCGCTGGGCCAGTATGTGCCGGAGGACGAGGCCGCCGAGGCCCGCGCCGCCGCCGCGGACGGTCTCTGGGAGCTGGTGCAGGCCGCCGAGGCCGGCTCGGACAGCCAGCTGCAGTTCGTGAAGGCCCTGGCCCTGCACGCCCGCACCGATGCCCAGCTGGACACCGTGGCCGGCATCCACGACGGCTCTGTGGAGGTGCCGGGCCTGGATCTCTCCACCGACCTGAAGTGGGAGCTGCTCACCTCGCTGGTGGCCGGCGGCCGTGCCGGCGAGGCGGAGATCGCCGCCGCCGAGGCCGAGGACGCGACGGCGACCGGCGCGTTGGCCGCCGCCCAGGCCCGCGCCGCCGTGCCGACCGCCGAGGCCAAGGCCGAGGCGTGGAAGCAGGTCGTGGACGGCTCGCTGTCCAACACCACCCAGCGCCAGGTGCTGCTGGGCTTCCAGCGCGTCAACGACCCGGCCCTGATCGCCGAGTACGCGGAGAAGTACTTCGAGGGCATCGAGGGCGTGTGGAACTCCCGCTCGCACGAGATGGCTGAGACCGCCGCGACCCTGGGCTTCCCGTCCTCGCAGGTCTCCCAGCAGACCTGTGACCGCGCCACCGCCCTGGTGGATGCGGTCAAGGGGTCCAACGCGGGCCTGGCCCGTGTGGTGGCCGAGTGCCGCGACGACATGGCCCGTGCGCTGAAGGCGCGCCAGGCCTGAGGCGGATGCCCACGAGCACCGGGGCCGGTCCCTTCCGACACTCCCACGTGATCGAGCGCGACGGCGTGAGCCTGCGCGTCCTCGACACCGGGGTGCCTGCAGGGGCCGGCCCCGTGCCGTGTCTGCTGCTGCTCCACGGCCTCGGCGGCTGCGCCCTCGAGTGGACCGGCGTCGCCGGCCGGCTGGCGGAGGATGCCCGTGTGGTCGCCTTCGACGCCCGCGGACACGGCGGCAGCACCCGGCGGCCGGAGGACCTGTCCCGCGCGGCTCATGTGGCGGACGTGGCCGCGGTGGTCGAGGACCTGGCGTTGGGGCCGGTGGTGCTGGTCGGGCAGTCCTGTGGCGGCCACACGGCGCTCATGGCCGCGGCGACGCGGCCTGACCTGGTGACCCGGCTGGTGTTGGTCGAGGGCGGCGTCGGCGGCGAGGGCGCGGAGCACACGGCACCCGTGAGCGATTGGTTCCGGGCCTGGCCGCAGCCCTTCGCCGACCGTCGGGCCGCGGTCGACTTCCTGGGCGGCGGGCCGGCCGCCGAGGCCTGGGCCGACGGGCTCGAGGCGACCGCCGAAGGACTGCGGGGACGGTGGGACGCGGATGTGCTCCACGAGGTCCTGCTCGCCGTGCACACGCAGGACCGCTGGGACGAATGCCGCTCCGTCACGGCGCCGACGCTGCTGGTGCGCGGTGGCGAGGGCAGCCAGCCGGCCGCCGAGTTCGACGCCATGCTGGAGGCGAACCGTCACGCCGAGGGCGTGGTGGTGCCGGGCGCGGGACACGACGTGCACCTGGACGCTCCGGACGCGGTGGCGGAGGCGATCTTCCCCCGTCGAGAGAAGTCCTGAATCGTCCGGCAACATCAGAAGAGGGGGGCGCAGGTCACAGAACCGCATGAGCTGCGCGGGCTCGATGGCAGCTGACATGGCTGTGGTGTTCTCCCTGTGTTCTCGCGCCGTCGGCCGAACAGCACTGGCCTACGGATACAACCCTGAGGTGCGCTCGGAACAACTGTTCGTCCTCAGCGTCATGAACCTGTCCACGGCAGGCTCGGTCGCCGCGAAGCAGGCGGCGATGAAGGACCTCGCCAAGCGGACACACGCACTCGCCGTGAAGCTCCCATGGGCCCAGATCGAGCAGTCCCTTCTCGCACGGTTGTTGAAGAGCCTCATGGGCAGGTTCTCCCAGCAGGTCACGAAGAACTCTCTCGGCAAGGCGGTTCCTCTTGGAGACGTACCTGCACCTCGATCCCGAGGGCGCGAAGGTACCGATCGACGTGACCGCTCTCGAGGCAGAGGACGACGCGTACAGCGTCATCGAGGATCTCGAACGGCTTCGTTCCGAAGACCCGTCGTGAGGGCAGCCGCGCCACCACTACCCTGGAGCCCATGAAGCACCAGTTCAGCCTCCGTGCAGAGTGGACCGGCAACCAGGGCTCCGGCACGTCCGGGTACAGGGACTACAGACGTGACGTGACGCTGCAGGCCGCCGGCCCGGGCGAGATCTCCGGTTCCTCCGCCCGGGCGTTCCACGGTGACGAGTCCCGGTGGAACCCGGAGCAGCTGCTGCTCGGCGCGCTGGCCCAGTGTCACACGCTGTCCTACCTGCACCACGCCACCGCCGCCGGTGTGGTCGTCACCGGCATGACGGTGGCGGTAGAGGGCACCCTGGAGGTGGATTCCTCCGGTGCAGGCCGGATGACCGCTGCCACGCTGCGCCCCGAGGTGTGGCTGGCGGACGAGGCCCAGCGCGAGCAGGCCGACGGCCTCCACGCCCCGGCCCACCGCGACTGCTTCATCGCCAACTCCCTGAACTTCCCGGTGGAGCTGGCCCCGCAGGCACCACGCCAGATGCCGCACCTGCCGGAGTTCTCCTCCCGCCTGGGCGCGCCGATCGCCGTCGCCCGTCCGCGTCCGGCGAACCGCCCGTCCCAGGTGACCGGCATGAAGGACCGGCCCACCGAAGTCGAGCCGGTCATGCGGGAAGACCTGCCCACCGGCGCCGAGCAGGTCGCCGCGCGGGACGCGGGCCCCGCCGCGCGCTCCGGGGACACGCCGCAGCTGCTCCCGCCGTCGATGCGCCCCGCTGCCGGCGCCCCGACCACCGCCGACCGCGCCGCCACCCCGTCCGCGGCGGCCTCGGCGCCGGCGGCCCCCGGACAGGCCACCAGCTTCTTCGAGGCCGTGGGCGGCCACGAGACCTTCGCACAGCTGACGAAGGTGTTCTATGAGAACGTCCGCCAAGACCCGCTGCTGGCGCCGATGTACCCGCAGGATGACTGGGAGGGCGCCGAGGAGCGCCTGCGCCTGTTCCTCGAGCAGTACTGGGGCGGCCCGCGCACCTACTCGGAGCAGCGCGGCCACCCGCGGCTGCGCATGCGCCACATGCCCTACAAGGTGGACTTCGCCGCCCGAGACGCCTGGCTGCGCCACATGCGCACCGCCGTGGACTCCCTGGACCTGGCCCCGCTGCAGGAGGCCGAGCTCTGGGACTACCTCGAGCGCGCCGCGCACTCCATGGTCAACTCCGCCTGAGCGGCCTGACCCCCCCCGCCTGAGCGGCACCAGCCCACCACCGGGGTGGACGGGGCGGGGTCCGTCGTCGGGAAGTGCCGGAAGGCGTCCGGCGAGGCGGCGGTGAGGCTCACGGCCGGCGGGTCAGAGGGCGACCGCGGGCCTGTGGAGGACGAAGCCGCCGGTGGTGTCGATGCGCGTCCACGGCCCCGACTGCAGGACGCGGGCGCGGCCCTCCGGCGGGAGGAAGCCGAGGGCGAATGCTGCGAAGGCGCATCCGGAGGGGACAACGGCCGGTTCGCCCAGCATCTGGCCCCAGACGGCTGCGCGCAGACGCTGGACCACGGCGTCCCCGGGGTTGGTCGGCAGGGCCTGTCGGATGGCCGTGATGCCGTCCTTGGCCACCATGATGAGGTCCTTGTGGGCGACCTCGGCGACCTGGGTCCAGCCCGCGCGCGGCGGCGTCAGGGCAGTCCACGGCTGGTTCTCCCGGGACGGCGGGACGCTGAAGGTACGGTCCACGCCGCCGGCCGGCCCCGAGTCCTTCATCCGCGCGGTGCGCTCGAGGACCGCGGCCAACGGCACGGTCGCGTCCAGGTCATCGGCGTGCTCGGCGGAGGCGACCGGGACGGTGCGCAGGCCGAGGATCGTGGGCACCTCGTCGCCGAGTCCACGCGGTGCCATGACGTTCACCCACTGGGCGAGGACGGCGTCCTTCCCCTCCGCGGCCGGGCCGATCAGCTGCAGGCGCATGCCGGTGTCCGAGACCTTCTTCGCACGTGTGGCGAACTGCTCCAGGTCCGCGACCGCCGCATCCGAAGTGAGGGTCAGGCGGGACGGGTCTGCATGGGTCTCGGATCCGGCTCCGGGGCGGCGCTGCTCAGTCATACTGGTCATTGTCGCAGGGCGGCTCCGGCTTCCGGGGCCCGCCACGCGCCGCAGCCGAGCAGTACCGCTGGTACCGTACCGCGCCGAGGAGGAGGACGCATGAGACAAGGACCGGAGCCCGAACACGAGGGCAACCAGGGCTCGCCGGCCCGGCGCCCCCTGCGCCACGGCCTGGTGCGTCCGGACACCGCTCCGGCCGATCCCACCGCCATGCTCCGGGGCCTGCTGGAGCTGGAGGAGGCCGCTGCCCATCCGCTCACCGGCGACGCTCGCTTCACCGGCATCACTCCAGAACAGGCCCATGGTCGCGTGTTCGGCGGCCAGGTGCTCAGCCAGTGCCTCGCCGCCGCCGCGCGGACGGTGGAACCCGGCCGGGACGCGCATTCGCTGCACGGCTACTTCGTGCGCCCGGGCGACGCCTTGAAGCCCATCACCTTCACCGTGGAGCGGGTCCGCGACGGCCGCTCCTTCTCGGTCCGCCGCGTGCTCGCCAGCCAGGACGAGAAGGCCATCCTCACTCTCACCTGTTCCTTCCAGGCGCCGGCAGACGGCGTCGACCACCAGGCGACCATGCCGGAGGGCGTGCCCGCCCCGGAGGAGCTGCCCACCACTGCGGACCTGCTCGGCGACATCCGCCACCCCATCGCCCAGGAGTGGGCCTGGGCCCGGCCCTTCGACATCCGCCACGTGGCCCCGGCCGTCTACGTGAGTCCCGCCGCCGAGCGTACGAACACGAACATGGTCTGGATGCGGACCTTCACCCGGCTGGCCGACGACCCGAACCTGCACCGCGCGGCGCTCGCCTACGCCTCCGACTACACGCTCCTGGAGCCCATCCTGCGCCAACACGGCCTCGCCTGGACCCAGCCGAAGATGTCCGTGGCCTCCCTGGACCACTCCATGTGGTTCCATCGTCCGGCCCGCGTCGACGAGTGGCTGCTCTACGTCCAGTCCAGCCCGTCCGCCCAGGGCTCGCGCGGCCTCGGCCAGGGACACGTCTTCACCCGAGACGGGGAGCTGGTGGCCACGGTCGCGCAGGAGGGCATGCTCCGCCTGCCGCAGGGGTCCGATGCGGTGACCGCCAAGGTCCAGGGTGCGCTGCAGACCCTGGCGATGAAGACGGTGATGCGGCGCCCGCGTCGAAAGGGCTGATCGGCGGCACGAAAAGCCTGATCGGCAGCACGGGTGTCCGCCGGCTCGGCCGGCACCGACCGCGGCCCGCCGTCGAGGAGTGCTCGCTCGGCGGGCCGCGGGGCAGGCTCGGACGCGGTCAGTCGCGGGTGAGCTTGCGGTGGGTGACGCGGTGCGGGCGGGCGGCCTCGGGGCCGAGGCGCTCCACCTTGTTCTTCTCGTAGGACTCGAAGTTGCCCTCGTACCAGTACCAGTTGGCCGGGTTCTCCTCGGTGCCCTCGTAGGCCAGCATGTGGGTGGCCACGCGGTCCAGGAACCAGCGGTCGTGGGAGACGACCACGGCACAGCCCGGGAACTCGAGCAGCGCGTTCTCGAGGGAGGTCAGGGTCTCCACGTCGAGGTCGTTGGTGGGCTCGTCGAGGAGCAGCAGGTTGCCGCCCTCCTTGAGGGTCAGGGCCAGGTTCAGGCGGTTGCGCTCACCGCCGGAGAGCACGCCGGCCCGCTTCTGCTGGTCCGGGCCCTTGAAGCCGAACGCGGACACGTAGGCGCGCGAGGGCATCTCGACGTTGCCGACCTTGATGTAGTCCAGGCCGTCCGAGACGACCTCCCACAGCGACTTCTCCGGGTCGATGTTGGCACGGGTCTGGTCCACGTACGAGATCTTCACGGACTCGCCGATCTTCAGTTCGCCGCCGTCGAGCGGCTCGAGGCCGACGATGGTCTTGAACAGGGTGGTCTTGCCGACGCCGTTCGGACCGATCACGCCGACGATGCCGTTGCGGGGCAGCGAGAAGGACAGGCCGTCGATGAGCACGCGGTCGTCGAAGCCCTTCTTCAGGTCGGTGGCCTCGATGACGACGTTGCCCAGGCGCGGGCCCGGCGGAATCTGGATCTCCTCGAAGTCCAGCTTGCGGGTCTTCTCGGCCTCGGCGGCCATCTCCTCGTAGCGGGCCAGGCGGGCCTTCGACTTGGCCTGGCGGCCCTTGGTGTTGGAGCGGACCCAGTCCAGCTCCTCGGCGAGGCGCTTGGCGAGCTTCGCGTCCTTCTTGCCCTGGATCTCCAGGCGCTTCTGCTTGGTCTCGAGGTAGGTGGAGTAGTTGCCCTCGTACGGGTAGAGGCGGCCGCGGTCGACCTCGCAGATCCACCCGGCCACGTGGTCCAGGAAGTAGCGGTCGTGGGTCACGGCCACGACGGCGCCCGGGTAGGAGGCCAGGTGCTGCTCCAGCCAGAGCACGGACTCGGCGTCCAGGTGGTTGGTGGGCTCATCGAGCAGCAGGAGGTCCGGCTTCTCCAGCAGCAGCTTGCACAGCGCCACGCGGCGCTTCTCGCCGCCGGAGAGGTGGGTCACCGGGAAGTCGCCCGGCGGGCAGCGCAGCGCGTCCATGGCCTGCTCGAGCTGGGAGTCCAGGTCCCAGGCGTCGGCGGCGTCGATCTCGGTCTGCAGCGAGCCCATCTCCTCCATGAGGGCGTCGAAGTCCGCGTCCGGGTTCGCCATCTCGTCGGAGATCTCGTTGTAGCGCTGGATCTTGCGGTAGATCTCCCCCACGCCCTCCTGGACGTTCTCGAGCACCGTCTTGTCCTCGTCCAGCTCGGGCTCCTGCATGAGGATGCCGACGCTGTAGCCCGCGCTCAGCCGGGCGTCGCCGTTCGAGGGCTCGTCCAGGCCGGCCATGATCTTCAGGATCGTGGACTTGCCCGCGCCGTTGGGACCGACCATGCCGATCTTGGCGCCGGGGAAGAACGACATCGTCACGTCGTCCAGGATCAGCTTGTCGCCCACCTTCTTGCGGGCCTTGACCATGGTGTAGATGAATTCCGCCATGCTCACCAGGCTAGTCGGTGGCCGCCGAAAACCTCGCCTCGACGGCCACCTTCGCCCGAGAGACGAGACTCACGCCCAGCTCGGGGTGCGCTCAGACGCCTCGGCGGCGGCCTCCTCGAACTCCTCCTCGGCCTCCTCACCCCCGGCGTCGCCGGGCACCTCTGCGGACCACGGGTCCGCCAGCGACTCGCCCACACGGGCCAGCTCGCCGGTGTCCGGGTCCACACGATGCCCCTCGGGCACATCGGCCTCGTCGACCTCCTGCGGTTCCCCCGGCTGCCCGGTGCGTACCTGGAAGTCCTGGTCGGCCTGGTGTGCGGAGACCGTCTTGTTGTAGGCGCAGGTGCCGAAGTTCAGGTCCAGCCCGACGGCGTCCGCCACGATGTCCACCGAGGTGCCGGAGCGTTCCTCGGTGGACCAGTCCCGGATGCGCTGGCGTCCGACCACCACGAGCGGGTTGCCCTTCTTCGTGGACTGCAGCACGTTGGTGGCCTGCCGCCCGAAGACGGCCACGTTGTACCAGTTGGTGTGGGCGTCCGCCCAGTGGCCGGCCGCGCGGTCGAAGCGCCGCTCGGTGGTGGCCATGCGGAAGTTGACGACGGTGACGCCGTTCGGTGTGGTGCGCTCGGCCGGGTCGGTGGCGATGCGGCCGCGGAGGGTGATGGTGTCCTGCATGTGCGGATCCCTTTCCGGTGGTGGACCGGCCCGGATGGCCGGCCGCTGGGACCAGTCCACGCGGCACGTCTGCCGTGGCGCCAGGGCTCACCCCGCTTCTGTGGACGGCTGAGCCGGTCCGGTCGGCTGTGCAGGACAGGAGGGACCCGCGGACGCCGCCGCGGCGTGCCCCGGCGGAGCAGTAGACTGGCCGATGCCCAGCCCCAGTAGCTCAGCCGGACAGAGCAGCGGCCTTCTAATCCGCCGGTCGGGGGTTCGAATCCCTCCTGGGGCGCTTCCCGTGCACGGCCGACCCCTGAGGAGTCCCTTGCGTTCCCGCCTGAGAGCCGCGCTGACGGCCCCGCACTCCCCCGTTCCCGCGGTGACGGTGTCCCGCGGCCAGTGGATCCAGCTCGGCCTGCTCATGGCGGCCTTCGCGGCACTGTACGTCACGCACTCGTTCCTGCGCTTCGCCGCCTACGAGGCGAAGGGCTACGACCTCGGCATCTTCGACCAGGCCGTCCGCCAGTACGCGATGTTCAAGGCGCCGATCGTCCCGGTCAAGGGCGTGGACTTCAACCTGCTCGGTGACCACTTCCACCCGATCCTCGCGCTGCTCGCGCCGTTCTACTGGATCTGGGACGACCCGCGGATGCTCGGCATCGTGATGGCCCTGTGCCTGGCCGTCTCCGCGATCCCGGTCTACCTGTTCACCCGCCGCCGCACCGGTCACGTCACCGCGATGATCGCCTCCGCGGCCCTGCTGCTGTGGTGGCCGTTCCAGGCGATGGTGAACTGGGACTTCCACGAGATCACCCTCGGTGTGCCGATCATGGCGTGGCTCATCTGGGCCCTGGACGGTCACCGGGCCTGGCTCGCAGCGGCGCTGGCCGTCAGCCTCCTGTCCGTCCGCGAGGACATGGGCATCACCCTGGTGGCGATCGCCCTGGTGATGGCGATCCGCCGCCACTGGTGGCCGGCGCTCGTCACCTTCGTGTCCGGCCTGGTCGGCTACTGGTTCGCCACCTCGGTGGTGATCCCGCACTTCTCCCCCAGCGGCGCGTTCGGATACTGGCAGTTCACGGCCCTCGGCCCGGACATGGGCAGCTCGCTGACGTTCCTGCTCACCCAGCCCTGGAACGCCGTCGCCGTGCTGTTCGACCACCCGCTGAAGGTCGCCCTGTGGCTGCTGCACTTCGTGCCGCTGCTCCTGCTGCCGCTGCTCAGCCCGGTGACGCTCATGGCGCTGCCGATCATCTGCTCCCGCCTGTTCAACGACCGCCTCAACGTCTGGTCCCCCGTCTACCAGTACGACGCGATCCTCGCACCGATCCTGCTGATGGCCGCGATCGAGGTCGCCGCCCGCCTCGGCCTGCGCTGGCCCAAGGTCTCGAGACTCCCCACGGCAGTGGCCTCGGTCCTGCTGGCCTCCGGACTGGTCGGCACCGCCTTCTTCCCCCAGGTGTTCCCGTTCCACCGCACGCTCACCGGCGAGCTGCACCTGCGCCAGCACGGCCAGGACCTCGCCCACGCCGTCTCCCTCATCCCGGACGGCGTCTGCGTGGAGGCGGCCGACAACGCCGTCCCCCACCTGACCACCCGCACCTATGTGGGCCTGCACGGGGACATCGGCGACGAGCTGTCCACCTGGATGATCGTGGACACCAAGGTCGAGGAGCTCGGCGGCTGGGACCCGCTCACCCCGGACCAGGCCCTCGAACGCGCCGAGCGCCTGGGCTTCAGCGAAGTCTGGCACGAGCGGGACGTGGTCGTCCTCGAGAAGAAGGGCGCCCCTGTCAGCCCGGTCTGCCCGGACTACCTGGAGCGCTGAGCCAGCGGCGCCCGCCGTGCGCCGCAGGCCCGGTGGCCGGGTGACGTCCGTGGCGCAGCCCCGCCCCGCGGTGCCCCTCCTGGACCACGACGGCGGTGGCCCACCTCCTCCAGGAGGTGGGCCA
>NZ_KV809431.1:0-85427 GCF_001812555.1 Micrococcus sp. HMSC067E09
TCACCAACGTCATGGCCGAGTACACCTAGGACCCCATGCCGCCGCCGGCAGGCCCAGAGAACGTCAGCGGAGGCGTCCTTCAGCCCTGGGCCACCGGTTCTCCATGCCGCAGACGGACGACGACGGCCGGTCACCTTCGTGCGGAAGGCGACCGGCCGCCGTCGGGAAGTCCCTGAGATCCCAGGCAGTGAGGCGGGGCAGGCGGACGCCGCTCCGGGCGAGTCCGCCGGGCGCAGGTCAGCGCTGCGGGGCCTGGCCGGGCTCGTCGCCCATGACGATCGGCACGCGCACGGCGTTGCCCCATTCGGTCCAGGAGCCGTCATAGTTGCGGACGTCCTCGTAGCCGAGCAGGTGCTTGAGCACGAACCAGGTGTGGGAGGAACGCTCGCCGATGCGGCAGTAGGCGATCACCTTGTCGGTCTCACCGAGTCCGGCCTCGTCGCGGTAGATCGCCTCGAGCTCGGCGCGGGACTTGAAGGTGCCGTCCTCGTTGGCGGCCTTCGCCCACGGCACGGAGGCGGCGGTCGGGATGTGGCCGCCGCGGAGGGTGCCCTCCTGCGGGTAGCCGTCCATGTGGGTGGTCTCGCCGGTGTACTCCTTGGGGGAGCGCACGTCGATCAGCGGGGTGGAGCCGAGGGCGGCCAACACGTCCTCGCGGGCGGCGCGATCGGTGGTGTCGTCGCGGTCGGTCACCGGGTAGTCGACCGGGGTGACGGACGGGACCTCGCGGGTGGTCTCGCGGCCCTCGGCGATCCACTTGTCGCGGCCGCCGTTCATCAGGCGGGTGTCCCTGTGGCCGTAGAGCGTGAAGACCCAGAGGGCGTAGGCGGCCCACCAGTTGGACTTGTCGCCGTAGAACACCACGGTGGTGTCCGGGCCGATGCCCTTGGAGCCGAGCAGCTCCGCGAAGGCCTCCGGACCGACGAAGTCGCGGGTCACCGGGTCGTTGAGCTCGGTGTGCCAGTCGATCTTCACGGCACCGGGGATGTGACCGGTGGAGTAGAGCAGGGTGTCCTCGTTGGACTCGAGGACCACGACGTCCTCGTCGCCGATGTGCTCGGCGACCCAGGCGGTGGAGACGAGCTTCTCAGGGTGGGCGTACTCGGCGAACTCGGTGGAGGTCTCGGCCATCAGGGGCACCTCTTCCTGTCGATGGGGTCTGGCCTGCGGGCCCTCTCCGGTGCCGTCCTCCGTGCGGAGACGCCGCGTTCGGCGGCCGGCGTCCGGGCCGGGCCCTCGGCCGTCAGATTACGCGAGGGCGGCGGGTCCTAATAGGCAGGCTGTCCTAAACCGTCATCGTCGGTGCAGGCGGCGGACGGTACAGTGAACCGGGACAACGCACGCCGAAGGAAAGGGAGTCCGCCGTGGCCCAGACCGTCCATCTGTCCGAGCGCTCCCCGCAGGTCTCGGCAGACGAACTGCTCGCCGGCTTCCAGCCGTCCTACCGCTTCGGTGAGGTGTCCTTCGACACCTACATCCCGGACCCGGCCCATCCGTCGCAGGCGGAGGCCGTCAACCGGCTGAAGGACTTCGCGGCCTCGATCGGTGGCGGGCGCGGCGGGCATGGCGGCTCCGGAGGCTTGTTCGGCGGCCTGTTCGGCGGGAAGAAGCGGGCGGCGGGGCCGGCCGGCATCTACCTGGACGGCGGCTTCGGCGTCGGCAAGACCCACCTGCTCGCCTCCACCTGGCACGCCGCCCCGGGCCCGAAGGCCTTCGGCACCTTCGTGGAGTACACCAACCTGGTCGGCGCCCTGTCCTTCCGCAAGGCCGTGGACGTGCTCAAGGAGTACACCCTGGTCTGCATCGACGAGTTCGAGCTGGACGACCCGGGCGACACCGTCCTCATGTCCCGCCTCATGCGCGAGCTGGCCGACGCCGGCGTCCGCCTCGTGGCGACCTCCAACACCCTGCCCGGCGCCCTCGGCGAAGGCCGGTTCGCCGCACAGGACTTCAAGCGCGAGATCCAGGTGCTCGCCGAGCAGTTCGAGGTGATCCGCGTGGACGGCGAGGACTACCGCCACCGCGGCCTCTCCGAGGCCCCCGCCCCGCTCGACGACGCCGAGGTCATGGACACCGTGGCGAAGAACTTCCCGGACGTCGGTGTGGTGGCCGAGGACGACTTCGCCGACCTCACCGCCATGCTCTCCCGCGTGCACCCCTCGCGCTACCGGGAGCTCGTCAAGGACGTGGACGTCATCGCCCTCCACAACGTGGAGACCATCACCGAGCAGGCCACCGCGCTGCGCTTCGTGGTGTTCGCGGACCGGCTCTATGACAAGGACGTCCCAGTGGTCGCCTCCGGCACCGCCTTCGACGAGCTGTTCACGCACGAGATGATGCACGGCGGATACATGAAGAAGTACTTCCGCACCGTCTCCCGCATGACCGCGCTCGTCCGCGAGGGCCAGCTCGGCATCGCCGAGGAGAAGTGACGCCGCGGTGACCGGCGCGGGGGACCGCCGATGAGCGGCTCCGTGCCCTCGCCCGGCGGCACCGACCCGGACGGCAGGCAGGCCCTGTCGGCCGTCGAGGCCGCCGTCCGCCGTGCCCTCCGCGTCCCCGGCGTCCGCGTGGACCGGGAGCGATTCCTCCTCAGGCAGGCCCGGGGCCTGCTTCCCGACGACGGCGCACGCCGCCGGGTCCTGACCGAGGGCCTGGCCGCCGTGCTCACCGAGCCCGAGATGCGCGCCCTGGGCCTGCGGCGGGTCCTGCAGCTGACCGCCTGGTCCTCGTCGGCCGCCGTGGTGTCCGCCCTGCCTGCAGGGCCGGTGGCGATGACCGCCGGCGCCGGCGCCGATGTGATGCAGCAGCTCGTCTTCGGCCTGCGCCTGTCCCAGGAGCTCGCCTATCTCTACGGGCACCGGCTCTCCGGCACCGACCACGAGGGGGCCCCGCCGACCGACGCGGAGCTCGAGCAGCTTCTCCTGCTCTTCGGCGGCCTGCTGGAGGTGGAGGGCGCCGCGGCCGCCGTCCGGCTCACCGGTCCGCGCCTCGAGCGCGACGGACGTCCCGTCGGCTACGGCGACGGCGACTGGGGTCGACGCAGCGGAGGCGAGTCGACCGGCGGAGGGCTCGACGCCGATGCCGGCATCGGTGCTGACGCCGGCTTCGGTGCCCGGACGGGGGCTGGTGCCAGGGCAGGTGCCGCGGGCGCTGGGCTGCCGGCCGACCTGCTGCGCCGCAGCGTCATCGGACCGATCTGCCGACGGGTACTCGCCCGGTTCGCCTCCCGCATGCACTCCGTGGTGCTGCGCCGCGGGGTCCTGCGCGCCGTGCCGGTGCTCGGCGCGATCGGCGCCGGGGGAGCGGCCTTCTCCGCGCTCCAGGCCCAGGGGCGCATCCTCAACCACGAGCTGGCCGAGGGGCTCGACTACACGCCGGACAAGGTGATGGACGATGTGGAGGCGCTGCGGCGGGCGCTGGGCGCCGGCTGACAGCGGACCGGATCGAGAGCCCGGCCGAGACGCGGGGCCGGGACGACCGCCGAGGCGATGGGATCCGAGGACGACTGAGGCCCAGCCGGTGGTGCCGACGGGGCCTCAGACATGAATGGAGCGGATGACGGGATTCGAACCCGCGACCTCCACCTTGGCAAGGTGGCGCTCTAGCCAACTGAGCTACATCCGCAGAACCGGTCGGCCACTGAAGACCACCGTCCGTGCGCGATACTGGGTTCGAACCAGTGACCTCTTCCGTGTCAAGGAAGCGCGCTACCACTGCGCCAATCGCGCTCATCAGTCTCACGACTGCTGAGTACAGTTCCTTCCATCTCTGGAGGAGCCGCGAGGTCGGGACGGGATTCGAACCCGCGTATACGGCTTTGCAGGCCGCTGCCTCGCCTCTCGGCCACCCGACCAGGGTTGAAAGGTCATGCGAGCGGATGACGGGATTCGAACCCGCGACCTCCACCTTGGCAAGGTGGCGCTCTAGCCAACTGAGCTACATCCGCATGGATCGACGCGGCGATCGTCTTCCTCATCGGAACCGCTCGCCGCGTTTTCCAACGAGAAAGAACTCTAGACCATGTCGTCGGCGGATGCCAAATCGGGGGCGGGCGCGCCCTGCAGGGCAGGAGGTGTCAGCCGTCTCACCTGTGGAGACCCGACGCCCCGTCCGGACCGCCTGCCAGAATGGTGGACCATGACCCAGCCACGCCTCGCCCACGCCACAGAGCGCGGGCGCATGTACTCGCGCAAGCTCGGCGGCCTGCCGGAGGTGCCGTCGATCACCACCGTCATCGGCCTGGAGAAGGCGGACCTGGACGGCTGGGTCGGTTGGATGGCCGCTGACGCCGCCACGAAGGACGCCCGGCTCGAACAGGCGCTGGGCTCCTCGGCACGGCTGCGCCAGATCGCTCGGCAGAACGCGGACGCCGCCGCCAAGTACCGTGACGCCGCCGCCGAGCGCGGCGACCGGGTCCACGACTACGCCGAGCAGGTCTCCCTCCGCGCCCTCGGCAGGCCGCACCGCATGGCCGAGTGCCGTCAGCGGCTGATCCAGCACGGCGAGGGCGCCTACGCCGACCGCTTCGACGAGTGGTGGGACCTCTACGGTGTGCAGCCCGTGGCGGCGGAGGTGACCGTGTGGAACGACTCCGTCGGCTACGCCGGCACCCTCGACCTCGTGGCGCGCATCGGTGGGCGCCTGTGCCTGATCGACTTCAAGACCAAGACCACCGGCCGTGACGGCCGGGTCAAGCCGCTCGACGCCAAGGTGGTCATGCAGCTCGTGGCCGGCCTGCAGGCCGAGGAGTCCCTGGTCGACCCCGTGGCCGGCACCTGGGAGCCCTGGGCCCATGGGGGCGCCGAGATGCTGCTCGGCGTGGCCATCGGCGAGACCGAGGTGGCCGTGCACCAGGCCAACCCCGCCGTGCTCAGGCAGCACTGGCACAAGTTCTGGGCGCTCCGCCAGCTCTGGACCCACCAGGAGGCCGCAGCCGAGGCCGGCCCCGCCCTGCGTGAGATCGGCCCGCCGCCGGTGCAGCGTGCCGGTGCCGGCAACGGTGCCGATTCCGCAGCCCCCGGCAGCGGCGCACCGGCCGGCGGGGCGCCGTCCCGGGCCGGATCCCACGCCGCCACGGCAGCTCCGGCGGGAGCCGAGGGACCGTCAGCCCGATGACCAGCCTGCCGGTCCGCACCGGGTCGGACCCCGCCCCGGGGCCGAGGACGAGGAGGTGCCCGAGCCGGGCGACGGCCTGCCGGGCCCTATGCCGGGCGACGGCCTGCCGGACCCCGAGCCGGGCGACTGACTGCCGGCCCGGTGCCTCCACCGCGCGGTGGACCACCTGGATGGCATGCTGTCCGTGGGCCGTCTCGTCGCCTCCGTCCTCGGAAGGCGCCGACGTCCCACGGCCACCGCAGCATCCGTGTCCGCACCGCCCGTCGGTGCGCCACCGGCCAGACACCCCAGGAGACCATGACTGACCCCGCCGCCCCGCCCGCCGCGCAGGCGACTGCGCAGACCACCGCCCAGCCGGCCGAGCCGGCGTCCGCCCAGGACGCGGGCGCACCGCTGCGTGTCCTCTACGCAGGCACGCCCGAGACCGCGGTGCCCGTGCTCGAGGCGCTCGTGGCCTCCCGCCACCGGGTCGTCGGCGTGCTGACCCGGCCGGACGCCCCGCTGGGCCGCAAGCGGGTGCTCACCCCGTCCCCGGTGGCCGCGGCCGCCGAGGCCCACGGCATCCCCACCGTCAAGGCCGACCGCCTCCGCGGGGAGGCCGGCGCCGAGGCCGCCGAGGCGATCCGTGCGCTGGGAGCGGACGTGGCCGTCGTCGTGGCCTACGGTGCGCTCGTGCCGGCCGAGCTGCTGGGCGTGCCGAAGCACGGCTGGCTCAACCTGCATTTCTCCACGCTGCCTGCCTGGCGCGGCGCCGCCCCCGTGCAGCGCGCCATGATGGCCGGCGAGACCCGCATCGGCGCCGACGTGTTCCAGCTCGAGGAGGGCCTGGACACCGGCCCGGTCTTCGCCAGGATGCACCGGGACGTCGCACCAGGCCAGACCTCCGGTGACCTGCTGGCCGGGCTGGCCGCGGACGGGGGACCGCTGGTGGTCGAGGTGCTGGACGGACTCTCTGCCGGCACCGCCGTCGCCACGCCGCAGCAGGGCGAACCGACCCACGCCGAGAAGCTCTCGCACGCCGACGGGCTCGTCGACGCCGCCGGAGACGCCGCAGCCGTGGGCGCTCTGGTCAACGGCGTCACCCCGGAGCCCGGCGCCTGGGGCTGGATGCTCGCCGACCAGGCCGACGCCCCCACCCGCTTCAAGCTCGACGCCGTCCTGCCGCACGCCGAGGAGGACCTGCCCGCCGAGGTGGCCGCCGCCTCCGTCGGAGACCTGCTCGTGGCCGCGAAGAGGGCCTGGCTGCGCGCCGGCTCCGGCGCGCTCGAGCTCACCCGCGTCCAGCCGTCTGGCAAGAAGCTCATGGCCGCCGCCGACTGGGCCCGCGGCGCCACCGGCTCGCCCCGCCTGCTGGCCGGGACCGAGCTCGCCGACCACACCGCCGAGTTGCAGGCCGCCCACGCGGCCCGCCTCGCCGCCCGCACCACCGCCGAAGGGAAGACCCGCGCATGAGCGATCGTCGACAGGGACAGGGATCCGGCCGGGACGACCGGCGCGGCGGCGGGCGAAGGCGTCAGGACCGCCGCGACGCCCGGGGCCGCACCCGTAACCGCGGCCGCTCCGGTGCCGGGAGGCACTACTCGGCGGTCGCGCCGTCGCAGCGCTCGCGCCAGGCCGATCCGGCCCGCGCCGTCGCCTTCGACGTGGTGCGCGCCGTCCACCAGGACGACTCCTACGCCAACCTCGTGCTGCCGCAGCGCATCCACGCCCGCCGCCTGGACCGCCGCGACGCCGGCTTCGCCACCGAGCTGACCTACGGCACCCTGCGCGGCATCGGCCTGTACGACGCGATCCTCGCCGAGTGCGTGGACCGCCCGCTGGCCGACCTCGACGCCCCCGTGCTCGACGCCCTGCGTCTGGGCGCACACCAGCTGCTCGGCATGCGGGTGCCCGCCCACGCGGCGCTCGACGCCACCGTCGCCCTCGTCCGCGAGAAGATCGGTGCCGGCCCCTCCGGCTTCGTCAACGCCGTGCTGCGCCGCATCTCCGAGACGCCTCGCGAGGACTGGATCGAGCGCGTCGCCCCGGACGACGGCTCCGAGAAGTCCCTCGGCATCCGCCATTCGCATCCGGCCTGGATCGTGCGCGGCCTGCGCCAGGCCCTCGTCAGCCACGGCGCCGACGCCGCCGAGCTCACCGACCTGCTCGAGGCGGACAACGCCGCCCCCGTGGTCAACGTGGTCGCGCTGCCCGGTCTCGGAGACATCGGACCGGTCCTGGAGGCCGGCGCCGAGCCCAGCCCCATCGCCCCCGACGCCGCCCTCCACGCCGGCGGCGACGCGGCCCGCCTGCCCGGCGTCCGCGACGGCGTCGTCCGCGTCCAGGACGTCGGCTCCCAGCTCACCGCCCGTGCTCTGGCCTCCGTCCCGCTCGGGGGACAGGCGCACGACGACGGCCCCGTCGCCTCGGGCGCGTCTGGCACCGAGCACTGGCTCGACCTCTGCGCCGGCCCCGGCGGCAAGGCCGCCCTGCTCGCCGCGCTGGCCGCCGAGCGGGGCGCCCACCTGCTCGCCAACGAGGTCGCCGACCACCGCGCCGACCTCGTCCGTGGGGCGCTCACCGCCGTGCCGCAGCGGGCCTGGACCGTCCGCGCCGGCGACGGCCGCCGGATCTCCGAGGCGCCCGAGGCCGCGCCCGGCTTCGACCGCATCCTCGTCGACGCCCCGTGCACCGGGCTCGGCGCCCTGCGCCGCCGCCCCGAGTCGCGCTGGCGCCGCACCCCGGCCGACCTCGCCGTCCTCACGGACCTGCAGGCCGAGCTGCTGGACGCCGCCGTCGGCGCGCTGGTCCCCGGCGGAGTCCTCGCCTACGTCACCTGCTCGCCGCACCCGGCCGAGACCGTGGTCCAGACCGAGGACCTGCTGCGCCGCCACCCGGAGCTCGAGCAGCTCGACGCGGCACAGGCGCTGCAGTCCGTGGCCGTGGGTGACCTCGGCCTGCCCGCGACGAAGACCGCCCAGCTGTGGCCCCACCGCCACGGCACCGACGCCATGTTCCTCGCCCTGGTGCGGAAGCCGGCCTGAGCCGGCCGGACCCACCCGGATACTCCGCCCGTCCCCACCACAGGAGCCCGCCATGACCGCGACGTCCCCGACCGTCCACCTGCACCCGTCGATCCTCTCGGCCGACTTCGCCCGGCTGGCGGACGAGCTGGGCCGGATCGGCGCCGCCGACGCCGTCCACGTGGACGTCATGGACGGCCACTTCGTGCCGAACCTGACCCTGGGCCTGCCGGTGGTCGAGGCGATCGGCAAGGCGACCGACCTGCCGCTGGACCTGCACCTGATGATCGAGGACCCGGACCGCTGGGCCCCGGACTACGTGGACGCCGGCGCCGCCTCCGTGACCTTCCACGCCGAGGCCGCCAAGGCCCCGGTGCGCCTGGCCCGCGAGCTGCGCGCCCGCGGCGCAAAGGCCGCCATGGCGCTCAACCCCGGCACCGCCCTCGAACCCCACCTGGGCATGCTGGGGGAGCTGGACATGCTCCTGCTCATGACCGTCGAGCCCGGCTTCGGCGGCCAGCCGTTCCTGGACCTCGTGCTGCCGAAGATCCGTGCCGCCCGGAAGGCCGTCGACGACCTGGGCGGTCAGCTCGCCCTCCAGGTGGACGGCGGCGTCAACGCGGACACCATCCACCGCGCCGCCGAGGCCGGCGCCGACGTCTTCGTGGCGGGCTCCGCTGTCTACGGCGCGGACGACCCGGACGCGGCCATCCGCTTGCTGCGTGAGACGGCGGCCCACGCCTGCGCCCACGGCAGGGCGTGACGTGGCATACTTGATCCCAGCTAACGTGCTCCGGGGTCGGTGAAAGTCCGAACCGGCGGTGACAGTCCGCGACCCGCGAGCGTGAGCCAGGCGAGAGCCCCGGCCCACGCGGACGGTTGAGCCGGTGGAATTCCGGCACCGACAGTAAGAGTCTGGATGGGAGAAGCACGCAGCCGACGCCTCGGCAGAGGTCTCTTCGCAGCACCCTGCCCTGTCCGTCCCCACATGCCCCCGGAGCGCGCCTCCGGGTGAGGGCCACCCGGAGCGCCGAGCGCACGGGAGGACGCAGATGGAGCACCTCACGGACGAGGCCGCCATGGACCTCGCCGTCGCCGCCGCCCTCGAGGGCGTCCGGGGCGCCAATCCGCTCGTCGGCGCCGTCCTGACCGCTCCCGACGGACAGCTCCTCGCCGTCGGCCGCCACCGCGGCGCCGGCACCCTGCACGCCGAGGCCGACGCCCTCGCCGCCTGGGCCGCCCTGCGCGAGACCGACCCGCAGGCCGCTGCGGTCGACCCGGCCGCCTGCACCCTCCACGTCACCCTCGAACCCTGCGACCACACCGGGCGGACCGGACCCTGCACCGGCGCCGTCCGCGCCGCCGGCATCGGCCGCCTCGTCTACGCCGTCGCCGATCCGACCGGCACCTCCGGCGGGGGAGCACAGACCCTCCGGGCCGCCGGCCTCGACGTGTCGGGCCCGACCGGACACGCCGGATCCCTCGCCCTCACCGACCGCTGGCGTCGCGCCCGCGCCACGGGCCGTCCCTTCGTCACCGCGCACCTGGCGCAGTCCCTCGACGGCTGCGCCGCCGCCGCGGACGGCACCAGCCAGTGGATCACCTCGCCCGCCTCCCGCGCCCACGCCCACGCCGTGCGCGGTCGGGTGGACGCGATCGTCGTGGGCACCGGCACCGTGCTCGCGGACGACCCCCGGCTCACCGCCCGGGACGACGACGGCTCCCTCGCCTCCGTCCAGCCGGTCCCCGTGGTCATGGGGCACCGTCGGATCCCCGCGGGGGCCGCCCTGCGCGGCCACCCCGCACTGGCGGCGGGGGAGGAGCCTCTGCACCTGCGCTCCCACGACCCCGCCGAGGTGCTCGCGGCGATCGCCGCCCACCCCGGCCCCTGGCCGCACGGCCGCGGCGGATGCGAGCACCTGCTGATCGAGGGCGGTCCCACCGTGCTGGCCGCCTGGATCGCCGCCGACCTCGTCGACGAGCTGCACGTCTACACCGCGCCGACGTTCCTCGGCGCCGGCCTGCCCGCCGTGTCCGGCCTGGCCGTGGACACCCTCGCCCACGCCGTGCGCTGGACCCCCGACTCCGCCGAGGGCGGCCCGGTCCGCCCGCTCGGCCCCGACACCTGGACCCATCTGCGGCCGGCGACGGCCGCAGGGAAGGAGTGACACCGTGTTCACCGGGATCATCACGCACATCGGCACCGTCCGGGAGCTGGTGCACCGTCCGGAGGCGGACGTCGCGACGATCGTCGTGGACGCCCCCGGCGTGCTCGACGGCCTGCCCGAGGGCGGCTCGCTGGCCGTCGACGGCGTCTGCCTCACCGCGCTCCACGACGCCGACGCCGAGCCCGGCGTCTTCCGCGCCGACCTGATGGGCCAGACCCTGCGCATGACCGCCCTCGGCGACCTCGCGCCCGGCTCCCGCGTCAACCTGGAGCGGTGCCTGCTGCCCCACCAGCACCTGGACGGCCACCTGGTCCAGGGCCACGTGGACGGCGTCGGCACGGTGCTCGAGGTCGCGGACGAGGGCGCCTGGCATCGGGTGCGCGTCGGCGTCCCCGCCCGTCTCGCCCGATACCTGCCCGCCCAGGGGGCCGTCGCCCTCCAGGGCGCGTCCCTGACGATCACCGCGGTGTCCTCCCCGGACGCCGCCGAGCACTGGTTCGAGGTCGGTCTCATCCCGGCCACCCTCGCCGCCACGACCTTCGACGGGCTCGAGGCCGGCCGCCGGCTCAACGTCGAGACCGACGTGATGGCCCGCTATGCCGAGCGCCTCGCCCAGATCCCCGCACCGCGGGACGCCACGGCACCGGCAGACCAGGAGGAGCCGCCAGACCAGGCGCAGCCGGCAGAACAGGCGAAGCCGGCACACGAGGAGGAGCGCGCATGAGCCACGGACAGGACCTGCAGCAGACCGTCGGTGTCGACCCCGTCCGCCTCGACCCCGTCGAGGAGGCGATCGCCGCGATCGCCGCGGGACGGGCCGTCGTCGTGGTGGACGACGAGGACCGGGAGAACGAGGGCGACCTGATCTTCGCCGCCTCCCGGGCCACCGCCGAGCTGACCGCCTTCACGATCCGTCACACCTCCGGCGTGCTGTGCACCCCGATGCCGGCGGCCTGGGCCGAGCGGCTCGCGCTGCCGCCGATGACCGACACCAACGAGGACCCCAAGGGCACCGCCTACACCGTGTCCGTGGACGCGGCGGCAGGCGTCACCACCGGCATCAGCGCCGCCGACCGCGCCCGCACCCTCCGCGTGCTGGCCCACCCCGGCTCCGCGGCCGGCGACCTCACCCGCCCCGGCCACGTCTTCCCGCTGCGCGCGGTGGACGGCGGCGTCCGCGAGCGGGCCGGCCACACCGAGGCCGGCGTGGAGCTCTGCCGCCTGGCGGGCCTCGCCCCGGTGGCGGCCATCGCCGAACTCACCCACGACGACGGCACCATGATGCGACTGCCCGCCCTCCGCGAGTTCGCGGACGAGCACGGCCTCGTCCTTGTCTCCATCGAGGACCTGGCCGACTTCCTCACCCGGATCGACGACGTGCCCGCCGAGGCCTGCCTGCCCACGGCCCGCGGGCCCCTGCGGATCGCCGTGCACCCGGACCCCGCCACCGGCGCCGAGCACGTGCTGCTCACCTCCCCGGACCTCGATCCGTCCGCCGGCCCCGTGACCGTCCGCGTGCACTCCGAGTGCCTCACCGGCGACGTCCTCGGCTCCCTGCGCTGCGACTGCGGCCCCCAGCTGCAGCGGTCGCTGGAGGCCACCGCCCGGCACGGCGGCGCCGTCCTCTACCTGCGCGGCCACGAGGGGCGCGGCATCGGCCTGGCCAACAAGGTCCGCGCCTACCGTCTGCAGGAGCAGGGACTCGACACCGTAGACGCCAACCTCGCCCTCGGGCTGCCCGCCGAGGGCCGCGACTTCCGCGCCGCGGCCCGGATCCTCGCCGACGCCGGGATCACCTGCGTCCGGCTGGTGACCAACAACCCGGTGAAGCTCACGGCGCTGCGCCGGGCGGGCATCGACGTCGTCGAGCGCGTCCCCGCCCCGGCACCGGAGAACGAGCACAACCGCGCCTACCTCGCCGCCAAGCGCGAGCGCATGGGCCACCTGCCGGCCCTCGGCGAGAGCGCCCCGGAGATCCCCGGCCGCCCCGCAGACCCGCTGACGCCGTCCCCCGCGGACGCCGCCGGCGCCATCACCCGTCCCTCCGAGACCGAGGAGCACCACGCATGAGCGGAGCAGGAGCCCCGACCTTCACCCACGACCGCGAGGCCGCCGCCGGCCTGCGGGTCGCCATCGTCGCCGCCCAGTGGCACGAGCAGATCATGGACGGCCTCGTCTCCGGCGCACAGGCCGCTGCCGCGGACTTCGGCCTCGAGGCGGACCTCGTCCGCGTCCCCGGCACCGTCGAGCTCACCGTGGCCGCCGCCCGCCTGACCCGCACCCACGACGTCGTCGTGGTCCTGGGGGTCGTCGTCCGAGGGGACACCCCCCACTTCGACTACGTCTGCTCCGCCGTGACCCAGGGCGTCACCGAGGTCTCCGTCCGCACCGGCGTGCCGGTCGGCTTCGGCGTCCTCACCGTGGACACCGAGCAGCAGGCGATCGACCGGGCGGGCCTGCCCGGCTCCCGCGAGGACAAGGGCCGTGAGGCCCTCGAGGCCGCCGTGCTCACCGAGCTCGCCCTGCGAGCGGTCTCCGGCGCGGCCCCGGCCCCGCATGCCGGCGAGACCGCCCCCGGGCCGACGGCCGACGCCACCGCCGACGCCGAGGAGGCGACCGCCTGATGCAGTGGCTCGTGGACCTGTTCAACTGGTACATCCCCGTCGGCGGAGGCGGCCTGCTCGTCCGCGAGGTCGTCGGCAACGTCTTCGGGCTCGCCTCGGCCCTCGGCGGCATGCGCCGCAAGGTCTGGGCGTGGCCGGTGGGCATCATCGGCAACCTGATCCTGCTGACCGTGTTCCTGTCCTCCCTGTTCGGCGGCGCCGACCATGCCACGCTGCTCGGGCAGGCCGGCCGCCAGGTCATGTTCATCGCCGTCTCGGTCTACGGCTGGGTCCGCTGGCGCCGGTCCCAGGCACACGGCGGCGGTCAGGACGGCGGCGCCATCACCCCGGAGTGGGCCGGCTGGGGCGGCCGCACCTTCCTGGCGCTCGGCATGGTCGTGGGCACGATCGCCCTGACCCCGGTGTTCCGGGCCCTCGGCTCCTGGGAGCCGGTGTGGGCGGACGCCTGGACCTTCGTCGGCTCGCTGCTGGCCACCTACGGCATGGCCAAGGGCTGGGTCGAGTTCTGGCTCATCTGGGTGGCCGTGGACGTCGTGGGTGTGCCGCTGCTGTGGTCCTCCGGCTACTACGCCTCCGCCTTCATGTACCTCTTCTACGGGGTGTTCACCCTCATCGGGTTCTTCGTCTGGGTGCGCGCCAAGGCCCACGAGAAGCCCCACGTGGAGACGCTCCTGCCGGACGGTCCGGAGGAGGAGCGCGCCGCCCGCTGACCGGCGTTCTCGCTCCGCTGCGCGTCACATAGAGTCCGGGCACCGCACCCGCGGTGCCCGGCCTCGCTACGATGGCCCCCGTGAAGACCTTCGACACCCTCTTCGACGAACTGTCCCGCAAGGCCCGGGAACGCCCCGCCGGCTCACAGACCGTGGCCGAGCTGGATGCCGGCATCCATCAGATCGGCAAGAAGGTCGTGGAGGAGGCCGCCGAGGTCTGGATGGCCTGCGAACACGAGACCGACGAGGCCGCCGCCGAGGAGATCTCGCAGCTGCTCTACCACCTGCAGGTGATGATGATCGCCAAGGGCCTCACCCTCGAGGACGTCTACCGCCACCTCTGAGTCCAGGAAGGACACCCCCATGCTCCGCATCGCCGTCCCCAACAAGGGCGCCCTGTCCGAACTGGCCATCGAGATCCTCACCGAGGCCGGCTACCACCAGCGCCGCTCGTCCCGCGAGCTCGTCCTCGTGGACCCGGAGAACCAGGTCGAGTTCTTCTACCTGCGTCCCCGCGACATTGCCGTGTACGTCGGCCAGGGGTCCCTCGACGTCGGCCTGACCGGCCGCGACCTGTTCGCCGACGCGCGCGTGAAGGACACGGCCGAGGAGATCATGGCCCTCGGCTTCGGCGCCTCCACCTTCCGTCTGGCCGCCCCGGCCGGCACCTTCACCGCCACCGCGGAGCTGGCCGGGAAACGGATCGCCACCAGCTACGACGGCCTGCTCGCCGCCTACCTGGAGAAGATCGGCCTCGATGCCGAGATCGTCCACCTGGACGGCGCCGTCGAATCGGCCGTCTCCCTCGGCGTCGCCGACGCGATCGCCGACGTGGTGGAGACCGGCAACACCCTGCGTGCCGCCGGCATGGAGGTCTTCGGCGAGCCGATCCTCGCCTCCGAGGCCATCATGATCGGCCAGACCGGCAAGCACCCCGAGGGCCTCGACGTCCTCCTGCGCCGCCTGCAGGGCGTCCTGGTCGCCCGTCGCTGGCTGATGATCGACTACGACGTGGACAAGGCCCTGCTCGAGCAGGCCACCGCCGTCACCCCCGGGCTGGAGTCCCCGACCATCTCGCCGCTGCAGGACGAGTCCATGGTCGCCGTCCGCTCCATGGTCCAGAAGGACGACGTCCACCGCGTCATGGACGAGCTGTACGTTCTCGGCGCCCGCGCCATCCTCGTGTCCGAGATCCACGCCATCCGTCTCTGAGCCGCCGACCCACAGGAGCCCCACCATGACCGTCGCCGTCCGAGTCATCCCCTGCCTGGACGTGGACGCCGGCCGCGTCGTCAAGGGCGTCAACTTCGAGAACCTGCGGGACGCCGGCGACCCGGTGGAGCTGGCCCGCCGCTACAACGCCGCCGGCGCAGACGAGCTGACCTTCCTGGACGTCACCGCCTCCACCGCGGACCGGCAGACCACCGCCGACGTGGTGACCCGCACCGCCGAGGAGGTCTTCATCCCGCTCACCGTCGGCGGCGGAGTGCGCACGGAGCAGGACGTGGCCCGCCTGCTGCGCCTCGGCGCGGACAAGGCCTCCATCAACACCGCGGCCGTCGCCCGGCCGGAGGTCATCACGCAGATCACCCGCCGCTTCGGCTCCCAGGTGCTCGTGCTGTCCCTGGACGCCCGCCGCACCACGGACCCCGGCTGCCCCTCCGGCTACGAGGTCACCACCCACGGCGGCCGCACCGGCACCGGCCTGGACGCCGTCGCCTGGTGCCGCGAGGCCGCCGAGCGCGGCGTGGGGGAGATCCTCCTGAACTCGATCGACGCCGACGGCACCCGGGACGGCTTCGACCTCGAGATGATCCGCGACGTGCGCGCGGTGACCCGGGTGCCGCTCATCGCCTCCGGCGGCGCCGGCCGTCCGGAGCACTTCCCGCCGGCCGTCGCCGCGGGCGCCGACGCGGTCCTGGCCGCCTCCATCTTCCACTTCGGCCCGGACCACATGATGGGCTCCGTCAAGGACGCTCTGCGCAAGGCCGGGCACGTCGTGCGCTGAGCGCGTCGCGGCCTGCGTGGACGGACCCCGGCGGTCGCCGCGTCCACGCCGAGTGCCCTCGGCTCAGGCGTCGACGACGTCCTCGAGGACCAGGGCGGCCGTGCGGCGGCCGAAGGCGTGCATGACGAGCTCGCCGGCGGGGCCGGCCACGTGCACGGACCGGCCGTCGTCGCCGGGGGCCTTCACCATGACGGGGGAGTTGTCCACGCGCGAGGCCGGACGCGCCCGACGCTCCAGCTCGATCCCGGTCTCCTCGGACCGGTAGAGCAGCTTCGCGCGGCGCTTCAGATGCGTGTAGAGCATGTCCGCGTAGTCGTCGGCGAGGATGCGCGGGGCCCAGCGGTCCTTCGCACGGCGCACGTCCTCGGTGTGCACGAAGAACTCCAGCAGCTGCACCTCGTCGGCCACGGTCGAACCCACCGGGGTGCGGCGCAGCAGTGCCGCGGCACGGCTGACCAGGCCGGCGACGCGCCCTCGACTGCGACGACGGCCGCCCGCCTCCGGTGAGGCGTCGGCGGTGCCGTGGGCGCCGGAGTCGACGGGGCCGTCGTCCTGGGCCCGCTGCCCGAGGGAACCCTCCAGCGGACCGGCGGCCACACGCTCCACCAGACGGGCATAGCCGGCCTCGTCCGCGTGGGCGTCGCCGAGGGCGATCGTCTTCTCCTGCAGTCGCTTCGCCGCCGGTGGGAGCAGCAGTCCGACGGCCAGCGGGGAGGTCTCGCGCAGCACGATGTGCGCGGCCAGGTGTTCGGTCCGCCAGCCCTCGCAGAGCGTCGGCTGCCCCGGTCCGGCATGCGTCAGCGCCTCGACCAGGGCGGCGCGCGAGGCGGCGGCGTAGTCGGTCTCGGTCACGGCGTCGCCGGGACCCTGCTGGGGGCGGTCGGAGGCAGTCACCGCCTCAACGTAGCACGGTGTCTCCGGGCCCCGGCAGGGCCCGTCGACGCCCGTAGAATGGCGGGATGACCACCGCCTTCACGTCGTCCACCGCCTCCACGCCCCCGTCCGGCGACGACGTCGCCGCCCTGGTCGAGAGCCTGTCCTTCACCGCCGACGGGCTGGTGCCGGCCATCGCGCAGCAGCATGACACCGGTGAGGTCCTCATGATGGCGTGGATGGACGCCGAGTCCCTGCGGCTCACCCTGGAGACCGGCTGGGCCACTTACTGGTCCCGCTCCCGCGCGGAGCTCTGGCGCAAGGGCACCACCTCCGGACACCTGCAGCGCGTGCTCTCCGTGGCCGCCGACTGCGACCGGGACACCCTGCTGCTGCAGGTGGACCAGACCGGGCCCGCCTGCCACACGGGGACCGCGTCCTGCTTCACCGGCCGCGTCGTCGCCGAGCCGGCCGACCCGCGGTCCGACCGATTCGCCGCCGACGAGAACCGAGGAGAGACCGCGTGAGCCAGCACACCGACACCCGCACCGACGCGACCGTCTCACAGGAGGCCCTCGCCGCCGCCCGCGTGCCCACCGGCACCGTGCACCCGTCCCGCGAACGGTTCCTCGCCCTCGCCGGTGAGGCCCGCGTCATCCCCGTGATCCGCACCGTCCTGGCCGACGGCCTCACCCCGTTGGCCCTGTACCGCCGCCTTGCGGACGACCGGCCCGGCACCTTCCTCATGGAGTCCGCCGCACCCGGCGGGGTCTGGTCGCGCTACAGCTTCATCGGCGCCGGCTCCGTCGCCACCCTCACCGCCGTCGGACAGCAGGCACACTGGCAGGGCACCCCGCCGGCCGGCCTGCCCGCCGAGGGCGACGCCCTGGAGGTCCTCGAGCAGACCCTGGCCGCCCTGGGCACCGGGGTGCGCTCTCGTGTGGGCGACGGGCTGCCCCACTTCCTCTCCGGCCTCACCGGCTTCCTCGGCTGGGACGTCATCCGCCACCTCGAGCACCTGCCGGACGGCCCGGAGGACCACCTGGGCCTGCCCGAGCTGGCGATGAACCTCGTCACCGACCTCGCGGTCCACGACGCCGCCGAGGGCACCATCACGCTCGTGGCCAACGCGATCAACGTGAACGGCCTGGCCACCGGCGCGGACGCCGCCTACGACGACGCCGTCGCCCGCCTGGAGGCCATGTCCGCGAAGCTCTCGGCCGGTGTGGACGACCCGGTCACCGCCGTCCCGGACCGCTGGCTGACGGCCACCGCCGAGCAGGTCGCGGCCGAGGCCGAGGACCGCTGGGGCGACGACGGCTTCACGGACGCCGTCGCGAAGGCCAAGGAGGCCATCGTGGACGGCGAGGTCTTCCAGGCCGTCGTCTCCCGCCGCTTCAGCGTGGACACGCAGGCCGACGGGCTGGCGGTCTACCGCGTGCTGCGCATGGTGAACCCGAGCCCCTACATGTACCTGTTCACCTTCGAGACCCCCGAGGGCGAGCCCTATCAGATCGTCGGATCCTCTCCGGAGGCCCTCGTGACCGTGCAGGACCGGCACGTGGTCACCCACCCGATCGCCGGCTCCCGGCGCCGCGGCCGCACCGCCGAGGACGATGCGCTGCTGTCCAAGGAGCTCGCCGAGGACGAGAAGGAGAGGGCCGAGCACGTCATGCTGGTGGACCTGTCCCGCAACGACCTCTCCCGCGTCTGCACGCCGGGCACGGTGAACGTCTCCCAGTTCATGCAGGTCGAGGCGTTCAGCCACATCCTCCACCTCGTCTCCCACGTCGAGGGTGATGTGGCCGCCGGCCGCAGCTCCCTGGATGTGCTGAAGTCCGCCTTCCCGGCCGGGACCCTCTCCGGGGCGCCGAAGCCGCGTGCGCTGCGGCTGCTGGATCGGTGGGAGCCCACCCGGCGCGGCCCCTACGGCGGTGTGGTCGGATACTTCGACCTCGCCGGGAGCATGGACATGGCCATCAACATCCGCTCCGTGACCCTGCACCGCGGGCAGGCCCACGTGCAGGCCGGAGCCGGCATCGTGGCCGACTCCGTGCCCCAGTCCGAGGCCGACGAGACCGTCACCAAGGCCACGGCGCCGCTGCGTGCCGTGCTGACTGCGTCCGAGATGGAGGAGCTCGCATGAGCCTGGGCCGCCGCACCGTCGTCCTCGCCGCCCTGGCCGCCGGAGGACTCGTGCTGCTCGCCGCCGGGCAGACCTGGGTCCACGCCACGCGCCTGGGTTCCGGCGCCGTCGCCGAGGTCACCGCGGACGGATCCGACGCCTCGGGTGTCATCAGTGCCATGGCCTTCGTCGTCCTCGCCGCCGGACTCGCCCTGACCATCGCCCGCCGCATCGGCCGCTGGGTCGTGGGCGTGCTGCTCGTCCTCGCCGGGGCCGCTCTCGCCGTCACGGCCGGGCAGGCGGTCTCCGACCCCGCCGCGGCCGCCGAGTCCGCCGTCTCCGCGGCCACCGGCACCACCGAGGCCGCCGCCGCCTACACCGTGACCTTCTGGCCGTGGATCGCCGTCGCCGGCGGCATCCTCGCCGTCCTCGCCGGCCTGGCCGCCCTGGTGGCCGGGGGCCGCTGGTCCCACAGCCGCCGCTTCGAGGCGCCCGCCGCGGAGGGCGGCGCCGCCCTGCCGACCGGCGACGGCGAGGCCCGGGCGGCGGGCGAGGGCCGGCGTCGGGGTGCCGGGGAAGGCAGCGGGGGAGCGGACGGCGACGAGGAGGAGCTCGATCCCATGGACGCCTGGGACGAGCTCTCGGCCGGCAACGACCCCACCGGCTGATCGCGTCCGCCTGCGCGCGAGGCCGTGCGCCCTGACACCGGCCGACGCGCATTCGCGCCCCGCCGTCCCCGGCGTGGCACAATGAGAGACAGTCATCCGTCGCCGACATCGATCCACAGGGAGAGTGCCCGATGAGCCACCCCGCCCAGTCCGCCCAGACCGCCACCACCCAGGTGACCGTCACCGAGGACGGCCGCGTGCTGAACGACCCGACCCACGCCGAGGTGCCGGGCCACGGCAACTCCCCGGGCGCCTGGGCCATGTGCGCCCTCGTGGTGGTCGGCTTCGCCGCCGGGGCCATCGGCCTGTTCATCGACCAGATGATGATCGTCTGGATCGGGATCGCCGTCGCCCTGGTCGGCGTCGTGGTGGGCGTGGTGTCCGGCAGCGCCGGCTCCGGCTCGCGCCACTGAGCTCGGCCGTCGTGACCGTACTCGACGACATCATCGCAGGAGTCCGCGAGGACCTCGCCGCGCGTGAAGCAGCCGTGCCGCTGCCGGAGATGATCCGCCGCGCGGCGCAGGTGGCCCCGGCGCGCGACGCCGTGGCCGCCCTCGTCGGCGGCCGCGCCGACCCGGAGGGCATCCGGGTCATCTCCGAGGTGAAGCGGTCCAGCCCCTCCAAGGGCGCGCTGGCCGACATCGCCGAGCCCGCCGAGCTGGGCCGCGCCTACGAGCGCGGCGGCGCGTCAGCGGTGTCCGTGCTCACCGAGCGGCGGCGCTTCAACGGCAGCCTCGCCGACTTCGACGCCGTTCGCGCCGCGATCGACCTGCCCATGCTCCGCAAGGACTTCACCGTCGCGGAGTACCAGATCCACGAGGCCCGCGCCCATGGCGCCGACCTCGTGCTGCTCATCGTGGCCGCCCTGGACGACGCACAGCTGCGCGACTTCCTCCAGCTCACCCACGAGCTCGGCATGAACGCCCTCGTCGAGGCCCACACCCACGAGGAGATCGCCCGTGCCGTGGACGTGGACGCCCGCATCCTCGGCGTCAACGTGCGCAACCTGAAGACCCTCGACGTCGACCCGGACCGCTATGCCCGACTCGCCGCAGACCTGCCCGAGCACGTCGTGCGCGTCGCCGAGTCCGGCGTCGAGTCCGCTGCCCAGGTGGAGCAGTACGCCGCCGCAGGCGCCGACGCGATCCTCGTCGGCGAGGCCCTCGTCAGGCACGGCGCCCCCGAGCAGGCCCTGCAGCAGTTCCGCGCCGCCTCGGTGCGCGCCCGCTGACCCAGACACCACCCACGCAGGAGGACCCGCCTTGTCCACCGACCCCGCCGGCACCCCCGAGCGCCCCGAGAGTCCCGAGCGCCCCGAGAGCCCCGAGAGCCTCGGCGACCAGCCGGGCCCCTACTTCGGCCGGTACGGCGGCACGTGGATGCCCGAGTCGCTCATGGCCGCCCTCGCCCAGGTCACCGAGACCTACGAGGCCGCCCGCAGGGACCCGGAGTTCCGGGCCGAGCTGAAGGACCTCTACCGGGACTACATCGGCCGCCCGTCCCTGCTCACCGAGGTGCCGCGCTTCGCCGCGGACCTGCCGGGCGTGCGGATCTTCCTCAAGCGCGAAGACCTCAACCACACCGGCTCGCACAAGATCAACAACGTCATCGGCCAGGCGCTGCTGGCCCGTCGCATGGGCAAGACCCGTCTCATCGCGGAGACCGGCGCCGGCCAGCACGGCGTGGCCACCGCCACCGCGGCGGCCCTGTTCGGCATGGAGTGCACCGTCTACATGGGCGAACAGGACACGCGTCGCCAGGCCCTCAACGTGGCCCGCATGCAGATGCTCGGCGCGGAGGTGGTCCCCGTGACCATCGGTGCCCGCACCCTCAAGGACGCCATCAACGAGGCGCTCCGAGACTGGGTGGCCTCGGTGGACACCACCCACTACCTCCTCGGCACCGTGACCGGCCCGCATCCGTTCCCCGCGATGGTCCGCTGGTTCCACTCGGTGATCGGCGAGGAGGCCCGCGCACAGGTGCTCGAGCAGACCGGCCGACTGCCGCACGCGGTGGCCGCCTGCGTCGGCGGCGGCTCCAACGCCATGGGCCTGTTCGCCGGCTTCCTGGACGACCCCGAGGTGGAGCTGTACGGCTTCGAGGCCGGCGGCGACGGCGTCGAGACCGGCCGCCACGCCGCCTCCATCACCCTGGGCCGCACCGGCGTCCTCCACGGCGCCCGCACCTACCTGATGCAGGACGAAGACGGCCAGACGATCGACTCGCACTCGATCTCGGCCGGCCTGGACTACCCGGCGGTCGGCCCCGAGCACGCCTGGCTCAACGACACCGGCCGGGCCTGCTACGAGCCCGTGACGGACACCGCCTGCATGGACGCCATGCTGCGCCTGACCCGCACCGAGGGCATCATGCCGGCGATCGAGTCCGCCCATGCGCTGGCCGGCGCCCTGTCCCTGGGCCGGCGCTGGATCGACGCCGGCGAGGTGGGAGAGCACACCCCGGCCGGCGAGGAGCGGATCATCGTCGTGAACCTCTCCGGCCGCGGCGACAAGGACGTCTCCACCGCCGCCGCCTGGTTCGGCCTCGGCACGGCCTCCGGTGCCCCGGCTTCCGACGGCGAGGACGACGGCGACGCGGATGAGACCATCCGCGCCGAGGCCGGGCTCGCGCCGGGCGAGGATCCGGCCGGAGACCAGGACGACGCCCGCACCGACGCCGACGAGGAGGTCCAGCGATGAGCACCGAGACCATGTCCGGCACCGCGGCAGGCGGCGGCTCCAAGACCGCGGCCGCGATCGAGCGGGCGCGCGCCGCCGGACGCACCGCCTTCATCGGCTATCTTCCGGCCGGCTACCCGTCCGTGGACGAGTGCGTCGAGGCCGCCGTGGCCCTGGTCGAGAACGGCGCCGACGTCGTCGAGATCGGCCTGCCCTACACCGACCCGGTCATGGACGGCCCGGTCATCCAGGCCGCCACGCAGGCGTCCCTGGCCGCCGGCTTCCGGGTGTCCCAGGTGTTCGACATCGTCCGCCGGATCACCGAGCGCACCGACGCGGCCGTGCTGGTCATGACCTACTGGAACCTCGTGGACCGCATGGGCGCCGACGAGTTCGCCCGCCGCCTGGCCGCCGCCGGCGGCGCCGGGCTGATCACCCCGGACCTCGTGCCGGAGGAGGCCGCCGAGTGGCTGGCCGCCTCCGACCGCCACGGACTGGACCGCGTCTTCCTCACCGCCCCGTCCTCCCCGCAGGCCCGGGTGGAGCGCACGGTGGCCGACTCCCGCGGCTTCGTCTACGCCGTCTCCGTCATGGGCGTCACCGGCGCCCGCAAGGACATCTCGGACGCCGCCGCCGAGGTGGTCACGCACGCCAAGGCGGCCGGCGCGGAGAACGTCTGCGTGGGCCTGGGCATCTCCCGCCCGGAGCACATCGCCCAGATCGGCGAGTACGCCGACGGTGCGATCGTCGGCACCGCCCTGGTCAAGGCCCTCGGGGAGGGCGGCCCCGAGGCCGTGGGGCGTCTGGCCGCCGAGCTCGCGGCCGGCTGCGTCCGGGACGCCGCCGGCACCGCCACCGATTCAAAGGCAGGAGAGTGACCTCCATGACCGGAGTCCCGACGACGGCCGCCTCCCGGGCCGACACCCTCGCCTCGCCGTTGCTCGCCATCCCGTCCCCCGGCTGGTCCGGCTTCGAGATCGGGCCGCTGACGATCCACGCCTACGCACTGTGCATCATCGCCGGCGTCATCGCCGCGCTCTGGCTGGGCTCGATCCGGTGGCGCCGCCGCGGCGGCCCGGCCGGCCGTGTGCTGGACGTCGCCATCTGGGCGATCCCGTTCGGCTTCGTGGGCGGACGCCTCTACCACGTGTTCTCCTCGCCGGACCGGTACTTCGGGCCGAACTATGACGGCACCGGCGACCCGATCCAGATCCTCTACGTCTGGAACGGCGGTCTCGGCATCTGGGGCGCGATCGCCCTCGGCGCGGTCGGCGCCTGGATCGGGACGCGCCGCTACGGGTATCGGCTCACGGCCTTCGGCGACGCCGTCGCCCCGGGCATCCTGCTCGCCCAGGCGATCGGCCGGTGGGGCAACTGGTTCAACCAGGAGCTCTTCGGCGGACCCACCGACCAGCCCTGGGGCCTGCAGGTCGATCCCGAGCACGTCCCCTCCGGCTACGCCGAGGACACCCTGTTCCACCCGACCTTCCTGTACGAGAGCCTGTGGAACGTGATCGGCGTCGGGGTGCTGCTCCTGCTGGACCGCCGCCTGCGCCTGCGCCGTGGAGCGATGATCTGGGCCTACGTCGCCTGGTACACCCTGGGCCGCGTGTGGATCGAGATGATGCGCATCGACGACGCCCAGATGATCACCCTGTTCGGCACCACCCAGCGTCTCAACGTGTGGACGTCACTGCTGCTGCTCGCGATCGCCCTGGTCATGTTCGCCGTCTGCCGGGTCCGGGCCCGCCGTCTCACCCAGGCCGAGGCGGACGACGTGTGGCTGCCGGGCCGCCGCGCCGAGGCGGAGGCGGCAGACCAGGACGAGCCGCGTGCCGTCGTCGGGAAGAGCACCGACGAGCGGAACGACGGGGATGCGGACGACGGATTTGCGACGGGCGGCTCCCACGCGGCCGACCGCGGCTGAGGACCGGACGCCGCAGCAGCGCCGACGGCGACGCACACCTGGACCGGGTCGGTCCGTCCTCTGGCGGGGCGGGCCGACCCGGTCCACATTCTGGGACCGGTGCCGTCACCGCGCGGTCCTGCGGCCTGAGGGGAGTAACGTCACTCACATCGCGGACGGGCTTCGCCGTCTGGACCACCACCGCCTCTGAGGGGCCAGCGTCGTCCCCTTCCACCGCCACGCACACCGTGGCCGTCAGGAAGGAAGCGTCATGCACGACGTGCTCGACCCGTTTCTCCGGTACTCGGATCTGCCCCCGGCGCAGGGCCTGTACGACCCCGCGAACGAGAAGGACGCCTGCGGACTCGCCGTCGTGGCCACGCTGCGCGGCACCCCGGGCCACGACATCGTCGAGCACGCCCTCACCGCCCTGCGCGCCCTCGAGCACCGCGGCGCCGTCGGTGCCGACGAGGGCACCGGCGACGGCGCAGGCCTGATCACCCAGATCCCCGACGCCTTCTTCCGGGAGGTCTCCGGCATCGAGCTGCCGGCCGCGGGCGAGTACGCCGCCGGCACCGCCTTCCTGCCGGCGGACGAGGAGCGCTGCGCGGCGGCCAAAGCGGAGATCGGCCTGCTCGCCGAACGCGAGGGCCTCCAGGTCCTGGGCTGGCGCACCGTCCCCACGGACGACTCCGTGATCGGTGACGGCGCCCGCAGCGTCATGCCCGCCTTCGAACAGCTCTTCGTCTGCCGCGTGGACGACGGCGAGCTCGACGAGCCGGGGCAGTCCCTCGACGCCCGCGCCTGGCGCCTGCGCCGTCGCGCGCAGACCGCCGGCGTGTACTTCCCCTCCCTGTCCTCGAAGACGATCGTCTACAAGGGCATGCTCTCCACCGCGCAGCTCGAGCCGTTCTACCCGGACCTGTCCGATCAGCGGTACACCACCACGCTCGGCATCGTGCACTCGCGCTTCTCCACGAACACGTTCCCCTCCTGGCCGCTGGCCCAGCCGTTCCGCACCATCGCGCACAACGGCGAGATCAACACCGTGAAGGGCAACCGCAACTGGATGCGCGCCCGGCAGGGCGAGCTGCGCCACCCGCTGCTCGGGGAGGTGCCGGAGGAGATGTTCCCGCTGGTCACCGGACACGGCTCCGACTCCGCGTCCTTCGACGAGGTCGCCGAGCTGCTCATGCTCGCCGGGCGCCCCCTCTCCCACGCGATCATGATGATGGTGCCGGAGGCGTGGGAGAACCATCCCACCATGGACCCGGCCCGCAAGGCGTTCTACCAGTACCACTCGATGCTCATGGAGCCGTGGGACGGTCCGGCGGCCATCGCCTTCACCGACGGCGTCCAGGTCGGCTCCGTCCTGGACCGCAACGGCCTGCGACCCGCGCGCTACTGGCAGACCGAGGACGGCCTGGTCGTGCTCGCCTCCGAGGTGGGCGTGCTCCCGATCGACCCGGCCACCGTGGTCCGCAAGGGCCGCGTGAAGCCCGGCCGCATGTTCCTGCTGGACACCGAGCAGGGCCGGATCATCCCGGACACCGAGCTCAAGGCCGAGATCGCCGCGTCCCAGCCGTGGGCGCAGTGGGTGCAGGAGTCGCTCCTGGACCTGGACTCCCTGCCGGCCCGCGAGCGCGTCAGCCACGGCGCCGACTCCGTCCGCCTGCGCCAGCGCATCTTCGGCTACACGCTCGAGGACCTGCGCCTGCTCATCAAGCCGATGGCCACCACCGGCGCCGAGCCGCTGGGCGCCATGGGCACGGACACCCCGATCGCCGCGATCGCCGAGCGCCCCCGCCTGCTCTTCGACTACTTCACGCAGTCCTTCGCGCAGGTGACCAACCCGCCGCTGGACGCCATCCGCGAGGAGCAGGTCACCTCCATGCGCACCTGCATCGGCCCGCAGGCGAACCTGCTGGCGCAGGGCCAGTCGCGCACCACCGCGATCGACCTGCCGTTCCCCGTGATCGACAACGATCAGCTCGCCCGCATCGTCCATGTGCGCTCCTCCGACGGCACCCGCCGCGCCCTGAAGGTCAAGGGCCTGTACCGCGTGGCCGGCGGCGCCGAGGAGATGCGCACCCGCATCAAGGAGATCTGCGAGCAGGTCTCCGCAGCCGTCCAGCGCGGCATCGCGTACGTGATCCTCTCGGACCGGGACGCCAACGCACAGTGGGCGCCCATCCCGTCCCTGCTGCTGACCTCCGCTGTCCACCACCACCTGCTCGCCTCCGCCTCCCGCACCCGCACCTCGCTGCTGGTCGAGGCCGGCGACGTCCGCGAGGTCCATCACGTGGCCGTGCTCATCGGCTACGGCGCCTCCGCCGTCAACCCGTACCTGGCCATGGAGTCCGCCGAGGAGCTCGTGCGGGACGGGTCCCTGCCGGGCGTCACCGCTCAGCAGGCCGTGGCCAACCTCATCACGGGCCTCGGCAAGGGCGTGCAGAAGATCATGTCCAAGATGGGCATCTCCACCGTGGCCTCCTACTGCGGTGCCCAGACCTTCGAGGCGGTCGGCCTGTCCCGCCGCTTCGTGGACCGCTACTTCACCGGGACCAGCTCACCGATGGACGGCGTGGGCCTGGCGTACATCGCCTCCGAGGTCGAGGCCCGCCACGCGGACGCGTTCCCGGCCGACGGCAACGACCCACGGCCGGACGCCCCGCTGGACGGCGGCGGCGAGTACCAGTGGCGCCGCGAGGGCCCGCCGCACCTGTTCGACCCGGAGACCGTCTTCCGGCTGCAGCACTCCACACGCGAGCGCCGCTACGACGTGTTCAAGGACTACACCCGCCGGGTGGACGACCAATCCGCAGAGCTCATGACCCTGCGCGGCCTGATGCGGCTGAAGACCGGACAGCGCCCGCCCGTGCCGGTCGCCGAGGTCGAGCCGGTCGAGTCGATCGTCACGCGCTTCTCCACCGGCGCCATGTCCTACGGCTCCATCTCCCAGGAGGCCCACGAGACCCTGGCGATCGCCATGAACCGCCTCGGCGCCCGCTCCAACTCCGGCGAGGGCGGCGAGGACCCGGAGCGCCTTCTGGACCCTGAGCGCCGCTCGGCCATCAAGCAGATCGCCTCCGGCCGCTTCGGCGTCACCAGCCTCTACCTGGCCACCGCCTCGGACCTGCAGATCAAGATGGCCCAGGGCGCCAAGCCCGGCGAGGGCGGCCAGCTCATGGGCTCCAAGGTCTATCCGTGGGTGGCGACCACCCGGCACTCCACCCCGGGCGTCTCCCTGGTCTCCCCGCCGCCGCACCACGACATCTACTCCATCGAGGACCTGGCGCAGCTGATCCACGACCTGAAGCGCTCCAACCCGAAGGCGCGCGTCCACGTGAAGCTCGTCTCCGAGTCCGGCGTGGGCACCGTGGCCGCGGGCGTGACCAAGGCGAAGGCCGACGTGGTGCTGATCTCCGGCCACGACGGCGGCACCGGCGCCTCCCCGCTGAACTCCCTCAAGCACGCCGGCACCCCCTGGGAGCTCGGCCTGGCCGAGGCGCAGCAGACCCTCATGCTCAACGGGCTGCGCGACCGCGTCACCGTGCAGGTGGACGGCCAGCTCAAGACCGGCCGCGACGTGGTGGTGGCCGCCCTGCTCGGCGCCGAGGAGTTCGGCTTCGCCACCGCTCCGCTGGTGGTCTCCGGCTGCATCATGATGCGCGTCTGCCACCTGGACACCTGCCCGGTGGGCGTGGCCACCCAGAACCCGGAGCTGCGCACGCGGTTCACCGGCAGGCCCGAGTTCGTGGTCAACTTCTTCGAGTACATCGCCCAGGAGGTGCGCGAGCTGCTCGCCGAGCTGGGCTTCCGCACCCTGGACGAGGCGGTCGGCCACCGCGAGCTGCTCGAGGTGGACGAGGCGCTGCGCCACTTCAAGACCCGCGGCCTCGACCTGTCCGGGGTGCTGGGCTCCGGCGCCGCCGACTCCTTCGACGAGTCCGTGGCCCACCGCCGCACCGGAGGCCAGGACCACGGACTCGCCGAGCAGCTGGACAACCGGTGGCTCGAGGCGGTCGCCCCCGCCGTCGAGACCGGTGAGGCGGTGTCCGTGGAGGACACCGTGAAGAACACGGACCGCTCCGTCGGCACCCTGCTCGGCTACCACGTGACGAGTGCCCGGCTGCAGGACGAGCTGGCCGAGGACACCATCACGGTGTCCCTGACCGGCGAGGCCGGCCAGTCCTTCGGCGCCTTCATCCCGTCCGGCGTCACCCTGCACCTGGAGGGCGACGCCAACGACTACGTGGGCAAGGGCCTGTCCGGCGGGCGCATCGTGCTCCGCCCGGACCGCCGTGCCCCGCTGGTGGCGGAGGACAACATCATCGCCGGCAATGTGGTCGGCTACGGCGCCACCAGCGGCGAGATGTTCCTGCGCGGCCGCGTGGGCGAGCGCTTCCTGGTCCGCAACTCCGGCGCCACGGCGGTGGTCGAGGGCATCGGCGACCACGGGCTGGAGTACATGACCGGCGGCCGAGCCCTCGTGCTCGGCCCGACCGGCCGCAACGTGGCCGCGGGCATGTCCGGCGGCGTGGCCTGGATCCTGGACCTGGACGAGACGCGGATCAACCCGCTGGCCGTCAAGGAGTCCGGGCTGCTGCTCGGCGTCCCCGAGGAGGCGGACCGGGAGCAGATCACGCAGCTGCTGCGCCGGCACCACGAGCTCACCGACTCGGCCGTGGCGGCCGGGATGCTCGAGACGATCGACGGCGGCGACGCCGACGCGGTCGAGGCGCTGTGGCAGCGGTTCACCACGGTGCTGCCCCGGCAGTACGCGGCCGTGCAGGCCCTGCGCGCCGAGTGCGAAGACAACGGCATGGACCCGGACGGCGACGCCGCCTGGGCTCGGATCCTGGAGGTGACCCGTGGCTGACCCGCGCGGATTCCTGAACCATCGCGAACGCCAGGAGCGCCCGACCCGGCCGGTGCCGGTGCGCATCATGGACTACAAGGACGTCCACGTCCGCCAGGACGAGGCGATCGTGCGCACGCAGGCCACACGCTGCATGGACTGCGGCGTCCCGTTCTGCCACGCCGGCTGCCCCCTGGGCAACCTCATCCCGGACTGGAACGACCTGGTGCGCCGCGGCCGCTGGGAGGAGGCGGCCGCGCGCCTGCATGCGACGAACAACTTCCCGGAGATCACCGGGCGCATCTGCCCGGCGCCCTGCGAGTCCTCGTGCGTGCTCGGCATCAACCAGCCGGCCGTGACCATCAAGCAGGTCGAGGTCTCCATCGCCGAGCAGATCTTCGAGAACGACTGGCTGCCCCCGCACCGGCCGCACCGCCAGAACGGGCACACGGTGGCCGTCGTCGGCTCGGGCCCGGCCGGCCTGGCCGCCGCCCAGCAGCTCACCCGCGCCGGCTACACGGTCGCCGTGTACGAGCGCGACGACCGCGTCGGCGGCCTGCTGCGCTACGGCATCCCGGACTTCAAGCTGGAGAAGGACGTCATCGACCGCCGCATCGCCCAGATGGAGGCCGAGGGCACCCGCTTCCGCACCGGTGTGGAGATCGGCACGGACATCGCCTGGGACGAGCTGAAGGACTCCTTCGACGCGGTCGTGGTGGCCACCGGCGCCCCGGTCGGCCGCGACCTGCCCATCCCGGGCCGGGGCCTCGAGGGCATCCACCTGGCCATGGACTACCTGGTCCCCGTCAACCGGCGGGTGGCCGGCGGCGAGCAGGAGCAGATCAGCGCCGAGGGCCGCCACGTGGTCATCCTCGGCGGCGGCGACACCGGCGCCGACTGCATCGGCACCGCCCACCGCCAGGGCGCCGCCTCGGTCACCACCCTGGCGATCGGCAGGCAGCCGCCGTCGCAGCGCCCGTCCCACCAGCCGTGGCCGACCGTCCCGACCCTGTTCGAGGTCGCCTCGGCCCACGCCGAGGGCGGCGAGCGGACCTACCTGGCCAGCACCGTCGAGTTCCTCGGGGACGAGCGGGGCCGCGTGCGCGCACTGAAGGTCGCCGAGACCGAGTACCTGCCGGACGGCTCCCGCTCCCCGAAGGCCGGCACCGAGCACGAGATCCCGGCGGACCTGGTCCTGCTCGCCCTCGGCTTCATCGGCGTGGAGCAGGAGGCCATCACGGAGCAGACCGGGGTGCAGGTCACGCGCGGCGTGCTCGGCCGCGACGACGCCTTCCAGACCGCCGAGCCGGGTGTCTTCGTCTGCGGCGACGCCGGCCGCGGCGCCTCCCTGGTGGTCTGGGCCATCGCCGAGGGCCGTGCCACCGCCACAGCCGTGGACGAGTTCCTCACCGGCGAGCCCTCGGACCTGCCGGCCCCCGTGAAGCCGCGCGACCGCGGCCTCGTCCTCGGCTGACCCGAGCCCGGCCGTCGGGCTGACCTGGGCCCTTCCGTCCCGGTCCGCCCGCAGGCCGGCCCCGTCCCGACGACGGCCGCGCACCCCCGGCGCGGGGCCGTCGTCGCCGTCTTCGCCCGCGGCGGAAATCGCCCGGGCGCGGACGGTGCCCCCTCCGTCCCTCGACTCGTAGGCTGGTGCCCATGCGACACGCGAAGATCATCGCCACCTTCGGACCCGCGACCGACTCCGACGACGTGACCCGACGACTCATCGAGTCCGGCATCGACGTCGCCCGACTGAACATGAGCCACGGCGACCATGCCATGCACGAGACGACCTACGAGCGGGTCCGCCGCCTCTCCGTCGAGGTGAAGCACCCGGTGGCGATCTTCGCGGACCTCCAGGGGCCGAAGATCCGCCTCGGCCGCTTCGCCGACGGGCCGCACCAGCTCGAGCAGGGGGACCGCTTCACCATCACCACCCGGGACGTGGAGGGCACCGCCGAGATCTGCGGCACCACCCACAAGGGCCTGCCCGGCGATGTGGACCCGGGGGACGTGCTGCTCGTGGACGACGGCAGGGTGCGCCTGCGCGCCGTCGAGGTCACCGACACCGACGTGGTCACCGAGGTGGAGGTGGCCGGCCCCGTCAGCAACAACAAGGGCATCAATCTGCCGGGGGTGGCCGTCAACGTGCCGGCCCTCTCCGAGAAGGACGAGACCGACCTGCGTTGGGCGCTGCGCACGGGGGTGGACATGATCGCCCTGTCCTTCGTGCGCGACGCCGCAGACATCGAGCGCGTGCACGAGATCATGGACGAGGAGAACCGCCGCATCCCGGTGATCGCGAAGATCGAGAAGCCGCAGGCGGTGGAGAACCTGGAATCGATCGTGGACGCCTTCGATGCCGTCATGATCGCCCGCGGAGACCTCGGGGTGGAGCTTCCGCTCGAGGACGTGCCCGTGGTGCAGAAGCGGGCCATCGAGCTGGCCCGCCGCTGGGCCAAGCCGACCATCGTGGCCACCCAGGTCCTCGAGTCCATGATCGAGAATCCGCGCCCGACCCGCGCCGAGGCCTCCGACTGCGCCAACGCGGTCCTGGACGGGGCGGACGCCGTCATGCTCTCCGGCGAGACCTCCGTGGGCGCCTACCCGGTGGAGACGGTCCAGACCATGGCCCGCATCATCGAGTCGACCGAGACGAACGGCCTGGACCGCATCGACCCGCTGACCGCCCAGCCGCGCACCCGCGGCGGTGCCATCACCCGCGCCGCGGTGGACATCGCCCACCAGCTGGACATCCCGTTCCTGGCGACCTTCACCCGCACCGGTGACTCGGCCCGCCGCATCTCCCGCCTGCGTCCGAAGCAGCCGGTGTACGCGTACACGCACGTGGAGCACACCCACAACATCCTCTGCCTCGCCTGGGGCGTGTTCCCCAAGATGGTGCCGTTTGCGGAGACGACGGACGAGATGACGGGCCAGGTGGACCGCTCCCTGCTCTCCGAGGGCATCGCGAAGGAGGGGCAGTTCGTCATCATCGCGGCCGGCTCGCCCCCGGGCCAGGCCGGCACCACCAACACCCTCAAGGTGCACAAGGTGGGCGACCCGCACGACGCCGGCGGCACCCTCGACGACTCGGACCGCGAACCCGTGGGCAAGTGGGAGCTGGACCCTCAGGGCTGACCGGCTGACAGCACCGGGCCCCGACCGGATCGATCCGGTCGGGGCCCTGGCGTGCAGGCGACGGCGTTCCTCGCGCGTAGGCGCGGAGGTCTCAGCCCAGCTGGTCCACCACGGTCTGGGCGACCTCACGCATGGTCAGCCGGCGGTCCATGGAGGTCTTCTGGATCCACCGGAAGGCCTCGGGCTCGCTGACGTCCATGTGCGACTGCAGCAGGGCCTTGGCGCGCTCGACGAGCTTGCGGGTCTCGAACCGCTCGGTCAGGTCCTTGACCTCCTCTTCGAGGCTGCGCAGCTCGTCGAACCGGGCGACGGCCAGCTCGATCGCAGGCACCAGGTCCGCCTCGGTGAACGGCTTGACCACGTAGGCCATGGCGCCGGCGGTGCGGGCGCGCTCCACGAGCTCGCGCTGGGAGAACGCGGTCAGCATCACCACGGGGGCCAGGCGCTCGGAGGCGATCTCCTCGGCGGCGGACAGGCCGTCCATGACGGGCATCTTCACGTCCATGACCACCACGTCCGGACGGTGCTCGCGGACGGCGTCGACGGCGGCGCGGCCGTCCCCGGCCTCGGCGACGACCTCGTAGCCGGCGGCGGTGAGCGACTCGACGATGTCCAAGCGGATGAGGGCCTCGTCCTCGGCGACGACGGCGCGGACCCCGGGCCGGCCGGCGTCACCCGGCGCGGCGGAGGCCTCGGCGGCGGGGGAGTCCTCGGCGGCGGGGGAGTCCTGGGGGCGGTCTGCGGATTCCGGGGTGTTCGCGGTGTTCGCGGCGGTCATCGGGTGACGGCTCCTTCTCGGCGCACGGTCCTGGTGCGCCCTACGGCGTCGGCGCACACGGGCGGCGGGCACGCCGACGCGTGACGGTGCGCTGGGGTCTTTCGTCCCACTCTAGTCGCGCTGCCACCGCGCCCGTTCGCGACGGTCCGGCGGCCGCGCACGCGCTGGTACTGTGGAGTCCTCCACGCCGCCGCGTGGCCGCGCCCGAATGGTGGAATCGGTAGACACGCCGCACTCAAAATGCGGTATCGAGAGATGTGTGGGTTCGAGTCCCACTTCGGGCACGGGCCCTCCCCGTCCTCAAGGGGAGCCATGGCCGCGGCCGCCCATCCGGCAGGGTGGGCGGCCGTCGTCGTGGGACCGGCGGGCGCAGCCCGGCGTCAGCGCGGCTGCAGGACCATGTTGGTCATGCGGACGGTGGACAGGCGCCGCCCCTGCTCGTCCGAGACCACGATCTCGTGGCTGGTCAGCGTGCGGCCCAGGGAGATCGCGGTGCAGACGGCGCGGACGGTGCCGGAGGTCACGGCACGGTGGTGCGTGGCACCGATCTCGATGCCGACCACGTTCAGGTCCGGGCCGGCGTGGACCTTCGCGGCCACGGACCCGAGGGTCTCGCCGAGGACCAGGTGGGCGCCGCCGTGCAGCAGGCCGACCGGCTGCTCGTTGCCGGCCACGGGCATGGTGGCGACGATCCGCTCGGCCGAGACCTCCTCGAACACGATGCCCATCTTCACGGCCAGCGGGCTGATGCCCGCACTGCCGAGGGCCTTCCTCATGCCTTCGGGGATGCCGGCGGCCTCGGCGAGGTGCTCGACCTGCTCGGGGGAGAACTCGGGGGTGACGCCGGGGTGGAAGCAGAAGCCGGACAGCGGATGGGCGGCGTCGGCCGTGGCGCGCGTGTTGTCGGTCATGGCCACTAGGCTTGCACAGTCAGCCCTCGAGAGGAGCATCATGCCCAGCGACGAGACCGCCGCGCCCGCCGCAGGACCGCACCGCCTGCTGGTGCTGGACGGCCACTCCATGGCCTTCCGTGCCTTCTACGCCCTGCCCGCCGAGAACTTCGCCACGGACACCGGCCAGCACACCAATGCGGTCTACGGCTTCACCTCGATGCTGCTGACCATGATCCGCCAGCAGCGGCCCACCCACGTGGCGGTCGCCTTCGACCTGTCCGGCCCGACGTTCCGCTCCGAGGAGTACACGGAGTACAAGGCCGGCCGCTCCGAGACTCCGGAGGAGTTCCACGGCCAGATCGACCTGATCGGCAAGGTCATGGAGGCCCTCGGCATCCCCACCGTCACCATGGAGGGCTACGAGGCCGACGACATCGTGGCGACCCTGGCCGCCCGCGCCGACGCCGCCGGCTGGCAGACCTGCGTGGTCTCCGGCGACCGGGACGCGTTCCAGCTCATCTCCGACACCACCACCGTGCTCTACCCGAAGAAGGGCGTCTCCGACATCCCTCCGATGAAGGCCGCGGACGTGGAGGCCAAGTACGGCGTGCGGCCGGAGCTCTACCCGGACCTCGCGGCGCTGGTGGGCGAGAAGGCGGACAACCTGCCCGGCGTCCCCGGCGTGGGTGCCGGCTTCGCCGCCAAGTGGCTCGAGAAGTACGGGGACCTGGACGGCGTGATCGCCCACGCGGACGAGATCACCGGCAAGAAGGGCCAGGCCCTGCGGGAGCACCTGGACGACGTGCGCCGCAACCGCCGCCTCAACGCGCTCGTGCGGGACCTGGACCTGCCGGTGACCGACGAGGCCATGCAGCTGTCCATGCCGGACCGCGCATCGGTGGCCGAGCTCTTCGACGCCCTGCAGTTCAACCGCATCCGTGAGCGCGTCTTCGAGGTGTTCTCCGAGCGCCTCGGGGCCGACGCACCCGCCGATCACGTCGAGGAGGCCCCCGCGGCCGTGGTGGTCACGGATCGGGCCGGGCTCGAGGAGTTCGTCTCCCGCCACGCCGGCTCCCTGCTCGGCGTCCACGTTCAGGTGGACGGTCCCGCGCTGCTGCCCAGGCGCAAGGTCCCGGTGCCGGGGGAGTACGGCGTGCCCGTGACCCTCGGCCTGGCCGTCGACGACGACGCCGTCGCGGTGGACCTCACGGCCGTCGGCGAGGATCTCGCCGCCGCCGTCCGCGAGCTGCTCGAGGACGCCGCCGTCACCAAGGCCGTCCACGACCTCAAGCGTGCCCTCAAGGCCCTGCGCACCGCCGGCGTGGGCGGGCATCCCTGCGACGTGCTCGGCGTGGAGGACGACGTCTTCCTCGGCGCCTACCTGATCCAGCCGGACCGCCGGGACATCGGCCTGGACTCCCTGGCAGGCGAGGACCTGCGCACCCCGCTCGAGGCGCCGGCCGACGACGACGAGGGCCCGGCCCAGGGCGAGCTCGACCTGGACGGCGCCGCCGAGGCCGCGGCCCGCGCCTGCAACGCCGTGCGCGCCGCCTGGATCGTCCGCCGCCTGTCCGAGGACTACACCCCGCGCCTGGTGGACCGCGGCGCCCAGGCGCTGCTGCGCGAGATCGAGATCCCGCTGTCCCGACTGCTGGCGGACATGGAGCTCGAGGGCATCGCCGTGGACCGCGAGCACCTCGAGGCGCTGCGCGCCGACTTCACCGCGGCCGCCGACGCCGCCAAGGAGTCCGCCTGGGCGTCCGTGGCGGAGGAGACCGGCGGAATGCAGGTCAACCTCGGCTCGCCCAAGCAGCTCCAGACCGTGCTGTTCGAGCACCTGGACATGCCGAAGACCCGCAAGACGAAGACGGGCTACTCCACGGACGTGGACTCCCTGAACTCGTTGCTGGAGCAGACCGGCCACCCGTTCCTGGAGAACCTCATGGCCCACCGCGACGCCACCAAGCTGCGCCAGACCGTGGACGGCCTGCTGGAGACCGTGGCGGAGGACGGCCGCATCCACACCACCTACTCGCAGACCGTGGCCACCACCGGCCGGCTGTCCTCTCTGCACCCGAACCTGCAGAACATCCCGGTCCGCACCACGGAGGGCCGCCGCATCCGCGAGACCTTCGTGGCCGGCGAGGGCAACGTGCTGCTCTCGGCGGACTACTCGCAGATCGAGATGCGGATCATGGCGCACCTGTCCGAGGACGCCGGCCTGATCGAGGCGTTCCGCACCGGCGAGGACCTCCACGACTTCGTGGGCGCCCAGGTGTTCGGCTGCGAGCCGTCCGAGGTGACCGCCGAGCAGCGCTCCAAGGTCAAGGCCATGAGCTACGGCCTGGCCTACGGCCTGTCCTCGTTCGGCCTGTCCAAGCAGCTGAACATCGGCGTGGACGAGGCCCGCACGCTGATGAAGGGCTACTTCGACCGCTTCGGCGGCGTCCGCGACTACCTCCGCCACGTCGTGGCACAGGCCCGCCGGGACGGCTTCACCGCCACCATCGAGGGCCGCCGGCGCTACCTGCCGGACCTGAACTCGGACAACCGCCAGCTGCGGGACATGGCCGAGCGCGCAGCCCTCAACGCTCCCATCCAGGGCTCGGCGGCCGACATCATCAAGCGCGCCATGCTGGACGTCGCCGCCGGCCTGGCCGAGGAGCGGCTGCGATCCCGCCTGCTGCTGCAGGTGCACGACGAGCTCATCCTGGAGGTCCCCGCTGACGAGCTGGAGGCCGCCACCGCACTGCTGAAGGAGCGCATGGGCCGGGCCGCCGAGCTGTCCGTGCCGCTGGACGTCCACGTCGGACAGGGGGAGAGCTGGCATGCCGCAGCACACTGACACGGTCGGCGGCGTCGCCGCCGCGGACACCACGACGACGGCCGCGCGCCCGGGTGCGTCCGGGGCCTCGGCCGTGGGCTCGCCTCAGGCGGCCCTCGCCGCCCACGGGCTGCGGCTGGAGGTCCTGCCCACCCCGGTGCGTCCGGCCGACGGGTCCGACCCGAAGGCCGCCGACTTCCCGGCCCAGGCCCTGTTCACCCGCGCCGTGGAGAAGGGCTTCTACGAGAAGGTCCCGGACGGCAGGGCCATGGACCAGTCGCTGGGCATGGACGCGGACGACGCCAAGCGCAGCCTCGGCGTCTACGCGGACGGAGACGACCCGGCCGCCCGCGAGCCGGTCGGCACCTTCGTGGACTGGGCCTCGACGCTCACCGTCTCCCCGGGCATCGAGCTGCCGGCGTGGCTGATCAGCAACGTCACCGTGTCGCCGGGACACCGCCGCCGCGGGATCCTCAGGGCGATGATGGGGCGCTCCCTGACCGACGCCGTCGCGGCCGGCATGCCCGTGGCCGCGCTGACGGTCTCCGAGTCCGCCATCTACGGCCGCTTCGGCTTCGGCGTCGGCTGCCACGCCCGCCGGGCGCAGGTCCGCACCACCGGGCATGTGCAGATGCGCGGCCCGGCCGCGACCGGCACCGTCACCCGCGAGGACCCGCGCGAGGTGATCGATCAGGTCGACGCGCTGCAGCGCGAGCTGCAGCTGCTCACGCCCGGCAGTCCGCGCCGGCCCCAGACGCATCGCGTGATGTGGAAGGACGCGCTGGCCTCGGAGAACGACGGCAAGGGAGAGGGCTCCTTCGTCGGCCTGTACCGGGACGCCGAGGGCCGGGCGCGCGGAGCCGTGGTCTACCGGTTCAAGGGCTGGGAGACTGAGCCCGCCACCGTCCGGGTGCAGGCGTTCATGGCCGCCGACCCGGAGGCCTGGCGCGGCCTCGTCCGCTACCTGCTGGACCTCGACCTGATCGAACGCGTCGAGTTCGCCCGCCTGCCGGACGACGGGGCCCTGGAGGCCGTGCTGGAGAACGCGCGCCTGGTGACGGTCACCGACCACTGGGACGACCTCTACCTGCGCATCCTCGACGTGCCGGCCTGCCTCGAGGGGCGGGCCTACGTCTCCGGTGTCGCCGGCGGTCTCACCCTGGCCGTGTCCGACCGGCACGGGTTCGCCGACGGCACGTGGCGGCTCACGGTGGCGGAGGGCCGCGGCCAGGTGGAGCGCCTGGCCGACGGTGCGCAGGAACAGGCCGATCTCGCCCTCGACGTCGCGGAGCTGTCCGGCCTGTGGCTGGGCGGGGTCAGTGCCGTCACCGGCGTCCGCGCCGGCACGGTCCGGGAACGGACCCCCGGCGCGGCGGTCCTGCTGGACACGCTGCTGTCGTCCGCGGCACCCGTTCACCTGCTCACGGGATTCTGATAAGCTGGACGAGCACTTTCGTGCGCTCACAGTTTTGTCCGTTTTCAACCCATGCCGGGTCGCAGGCGCCGCTGTGTGTCCAGCCGCCTCGGCATGATCCACAACCCATCGGAGTCCCTCCTACATGACCACCACCTCCCACGCCCCGCAGGTCGCCATCAACGACATCGGCACCTCCGAGGAGCTGCTCGCCGCCATCGACGCGACCATCAAGTACTTCAACGATGGCGATCTCGTTGAGGGCACCGTCGTCAAGGTCGACCGCGACGAGGTCCTGCTCGACATCGGGTACAAGACCGAGGGCGTCATCCCGTCCCGCGAGCTGTCCATCAAGCACGACGTCGACCCGGACGAGGTCGTCGCCGTCGGTGACTCCGTCGAAGCCCTGGTCCTCACCAAGGAGGACAAGGAGGGGCGCCTGATCCTGTCCAAGAAGCGTGCCCAGTACGAGCGCGCCTGGGGCGACATCGAGAAGATCAAGGACGAGGACGGCGTCGTCGAGGGCACCGTCATCGAGGTCGTCAAGGGCGGCCTCATCCTGGACATCGGCCTGCGCGGCTTCCTGCCGGCCTCCCTGGTCGAGATGCGCCGTGTCCGCGACCTGGCCCCGTACATCGGCCAGAAGCTCGAGGCCAAGATCATCGAGCTGGACAAGAACCGCAACAACGTGGTGCTGTCCCGCCGCGCCTGGCTCGAGCAGACCCAGTCCGAGGTCCGCTCCAACTTCCTCCACAAGCTGGAGAAGGGCCAGGTCCGCCAGGGCACCGTGTCGTCCATCGTCAACTTCGGCGCCTTCGTCGACCTGGGCGGCGTGGACGGCCTCGTGCACGTCTCCGAGCTGTCCTGGAAGCACATCGACCACCCGTCCGAGGTCGTCGAGGTGGGCCAGGAGGTCACCGTCGAGGTCCTCGAGGTGGACATGGACCGTGAGCGCGTCTCCCTGTCGCTGAAGGCGACCCAGGAGGACCCGTGGCAGCTGTTCGCCCGCACCCACGCCCTCGGCCAGGTCGTGCCGGGCAAGGTCACCAAGCTCGTCCCGTTCGGCGCGTTCGTGCGCGTCGAGGACGGCATCGAGGGCCTGGTGCACATCTCCGAGCTGGCCTCGCGCCACATCGACACCGCCGAGCAGGTCGTGTCGGTCAACGACGAGCTGTTCGTGAAGGTCATCGACATCGACCTCGAGCGTCGCCGCATCTCCCTGTCCCTCAAGCAGGCCAACGACGGTGTGGACCCGGACGGCACCGAGTTCGACCCGGCCCTGTACGGCATGGCCGCCGAGTACGACGACGAGGGCAACTACAAGTACCCCGAGGGCTTCGACGTCGAGACCAACGAGTGGATGGAGGGCTACGAGGCCGAGCGTGCCGCCTGGGAGCAGCAGTACGCCGACGCCCAGGCCCGCTGGGAGGCCCACAAGGAGCAGGTGCGCCGCGCCCTCGAGGAGGACGCCAACGCCGGCGCCTCGCACGACACCGGCGCCTCCTCCTACGTCTCCGAGGCTCCGGCCTCCGACGGCGGCACCCTGGCCTCCGACGAGGCCCTCGCCGCCCTGCGCGAGAAGCTCACCGGCAACTGATCCGCATCGGTTCGACAGGCCCTCGCTGAGGTCCTGACCGGACAGACGGCGCCCCGTCCCTCCTTGTGAGGGACGGGGCGCCGTCGTCGTGTGCAGCCGGAGACGATCAGGCCCGGGTGGAGACGGTGACCGTGAAGGTGCGGTCGCGGGCCACCTGCCGCGTCGGGCCCACGGCGGACTCGAGCACCGGGCGGTGGCGCAGGTGCGAGTTCCACACGCACCACAGCTGGCCGCCCGGTGCCAGCACGCGTCCGGCGGCGGCGATCATCCGGTGGGCGACCGTCGGGTCGACCGCCGTGCCGTCGTGGAACGGGGGATTGAGCAGCACCAGGCGCACCGAGGCGTCCGGCACGGTGGACAGGGCGTCGTCCTGCTCCACCCTGATGCGGTCCTGCAGGCCGTTCGCCGCCGTCGTCGCCGACGTCGAGGCCACGGCATCGGCCGACTGGTCCGAGGCCAGCACGGTCGCCTCCGGCCAGAGCAGCGCCGCCACCGCGGCCAGGGCGCCGTTGCCGCAGCCCGCGTCCAGGACGTCCGGTGCCGGAGCACCGGTACGGTCCACCGGGGCGGTCCACGGCACCTGCACGCTCAGGCCGGAGTCGGTTCTCACCACGCGGCTGTGCGGTTCGGGCACCGGCGGGCGGCGCTCGGCCAGTGTCTCGGCGAGCAGCCTGCTGCCCGGGTCCAGTGCGGCGCCGCCGAAGGTGGCCGGCCCGCCGACGAGCGTGAGCGGGCCGAGTCCCTTCACCCGATGGACGCCGGTGGCCGGCCCCGGGACCGCCACCTCCCGCCGGGGCCCGGCCACCGTGAGCACCCGGGACTTGGACCGGCCGCGGCCGGGCACCACCGTGGTGAAGCAGCCGGCGAGCACCTCGTTCATGGACGGGCTCATGTGCTTGTCGCGGCCTCCGGCCAGCACGAGCACGTCGGCCGCGGCCCAGCGGGCGATCCGCGCCGCCGTCAGGCGCAGCGCGTCCAGGGAGCGGGGCAGTGCCATCACCACCGTGTCGGCGCCGGACAGGGTCTGCCGGTCCACGCCGCCGATCGTCAGCCGTCCCCAGCCCTCGGCGCGCAGACGCTCCAGGTTCCCCGCCGAGGACGCAGCGGCCGAGGCCTCGTCCACACCGAGCCGCACGTCACGGCCGGCGGCGAGCAGTGGCAGTGCGAGCGCCCCATGCTGGTCGTGGAGCACCACGATGCGTCCGGACTGGCGGCCGGTCGCCTCCCAGCCGGCCAGGGTGTCCAGCAGAAGCAGGTCGGCCGCGTCGTGGGCCTGCCGCTGGCGGGAGCCGTGCAGCGGCTCGCGGCTGAGCCGGCCGAAGTCGAAGTCCGCGGTGAAGGCGTCCGGGAGGGCACCCAGGACGACGTCCGGGGTGCGGAGGCGGCCGTCGTCGGGGCGGGAGGCGGCGCGGGGCGCGGCGCCGTGCGAGGCAGGGCCGGAGGGGGCGGCGGAGGTCTCGGGCATGTCCTCCATCCTAGGAACCGGCAGGTGTGCGCTGTGCCCCGCTGACGTGCCCACGAGGGGTTGTGGACGTCACAGCGTCCCCCTACGGTGGGGCAGAGGTTTTCACAGAATCGCACGTCAACTCCACCTTCTGGAAGGCAGCTGAATGCTCACGAGACTGCACAACAGCCTCGGACTGCGGACCAACCCGCAGATCTTCTTCGTCTCGGCGGCCATCGTGGTCGTCTTCTCCGCGCTCATGGTGCTCGTCCCCGGCGCCATGCAGGCCGGATTCGGCGCGGTCGCCGCGTGGATCGCCGGCAATCTCGGCTGGTTCTACGTCCTGGCCATCACCGGCATGATCCTCTTCGCGTTCGGCATCGCCTTCAGCCGGTACGGCCGGCTGAAGCTCGGCGACGACGACGCCACCCCGGAGTACTCCGGCCTCGCCTGGTTCGGCATGCTCTTCGCCGCGGGCATGGGCGCGACCCTCATGTTCTGGGGCGTGGCCGAGCCGGTGAGCCACTTCGCCGACCCGCCCATGTACGGCACCGAGCCGGAGACCGTCCAGGCCGCGTCCGAGGCCATGGGCATCGCGAACTTCCACCTCGGACTGCACATGTGGGGCATCTTCATCGTCCCCGCGCTGGCCTTCGCGTACTTCACGTACAAGCGCAAGCTCCCGCCGCGCATGTCCTCGGCCTTCCAGCCGCTGATCGGTGAGAAGATCCACGGACCGATCGGCAAGGCCATCGACATCCTCGCCGTCGTCGCCACCATCTTCGGCATCTCCGTGTCCGTGGGCCAGGGCGCCCTGCAGATCAACAGCGGCGCCAACATCATGTTCAGCGTCCCGATCGCCGGCTGGGTGCAGGCGGCGATCCTCGCGATCATCACCGCCGTCGCCCTGATGTCCGTGATCGCCGGCCTGGACAAGGGCGTCAAGCGCCTGTCCTACATCAACATCACCATCGCCATCGCCCTGCTGATCTACATCCTCATGTTCGGTGCGACCACGCAGGCCGTGCAGGGGACCGTGGAGTCCATCGGCCAGTACCTGGCGATGATCCCGGCGCTGGCGTTCTTCAACACCACCTGGGGCGAGTCCGACTGGACCGGAGACTGGGCCGTGTTCTACTTCGCCTGGACCGCCACCTGGGCGCCGTTCGTGGGCATGTTCATCGCCCGCATCTCCCGCGGCCGCACCATCCGCCAGTTCGTGCTCGGCGTGCTGCTGCTGCCGACCGCCTTCACCTTCATCTGGCTCGGGGTCATGGGTGTGAACGCCTTCAAGCTCGAGCTGGCCGGCGAGGCGAACTTCGTGGAGACCATCGTGGAGGAGGGGGACATCCCCGGCTCCCTGTTCCAGTTCCTCGGCCACTTCCCGCTGCTCGAGGTCACCTCGATGGTGGCGCTGATCTGCATCACCGTCTTCTTCATCACCTCCATCGACTCGGCCGCCCTGGTGATCGATTCGATGTCCTCCGGCTACGACGACGTGGGGCCGACCCGCCAGCGCGTGTTCTGGGCCATCTCCATCGGCCTGGTCTGCACCGTGCTGCTGACCACCACCGGCGAGGAGTCGCTCTCCGCGCTGCAGGAGGTCATCAAGGTGATCGGCCTGCCCGTCACGATGATGATGTTCCTGCAGGCGCTCTGCCTGGTGCGCGCGGTCCGCGAGGACTACGGCGGACTCGCCCCGATCCGCACCCGCCAGTGGAAGCCGGTGATCCCGATCGAGGAGTATCACCGCCGTGCCGGGGAGGACGAGCACGACATCAGCGACTACTCCATGCGACCGGCCTACGAGGAGGGCACCGAGCCCGAGTTCGACCGCTGGGAGCCCAGAGGCGTGCCGACCGCCGGCCCCGCCGACCGGGTCCGCAGCGAGCACCCGACCGGCAGCGAGGCCGCGGACAAGACCAGCGGCTGAGCGCAGCGGCAGTCGGACGACGACGGCCCCGCATCGTCACGGTGCGGGGCCGTCGGGGCGTGTCAGGTCGGGTCCGCTCCGTCCACGTCCACCCAGTCGTGGCCGATCGGCACGGCCGTGCCGGCGCCGGAGGTGACCGAGGCGAGCGAGGCCTGAAGGGACTCAATGCGGGTGGGTGAGTCCGGCACGGCGACGCACAGCACGGCTGCGTCCGCCTCGTAGCGCACGTCGTGGACGTGATGCCCGGCGGAGTCCAGCTCGTGCTGCCAGCGGCCGGCCTCGGCGTGGGGGGCGTCCACCTCGAACAGGGCCATGCGGGAGCGGGTGACCAGGGGTGCGGCGTCGAGGGTCGCGCTCACCGTGTCCGAGTAGGCGCGCACCAGCCCGCCGGCGCCGAGCTTGACGCCCCCGAAGTAGCGGACCACCACGGCGCAGACGTCGGTGAGGTCGCGAGCGCCGTCCGGACCGGTCTGGCGCTGCATCAGGGCCTCGAGCATGGGTGCACCGGCGGTGCCGGCCGGTTCGCCGTCGTCGTTGGAGCGGGCCTGGCGACGGTCCGGCCCGAGCACGAACGCGCTGCACACGTGCCGGGAGTCGTGGAAGCGCCGGCGCAGGGCGGAGATCATCTCGCGTGCGTCGTCCTCGGAGTCCACGCGGGCCACGAAGCCCAGGAACCGGGAACGCCTGATCTCCAGCTCCACATGGGTCCACCCGTCCTCCGGGCGGGTCCGCGCGGCGGGCACCGTGCAGCGCACCACGCCGGCGGCGGCGTCGGATGCGGCAGGGGAGACGGCGGGGTCTGAGGCGGACATGGGCTCCACTCTAGGGCGGCTCCACTCTAGGCCCGTGACACCCCGGCCTGACACGGCCGGTCTCGACCTGTGCCGAGCTTCTGCCTAGGATCGTCGGCAGTGCTCTTCCGGCACCGCACCCGGCCGCGGGCCCTTTGGACCGGCCGCCCCGGGTTTCGACGACACCACCCCACTCGAATGAACTCATTCCTGACGCGCCTTCACGACCGCCTGGGGCTGCGCACCTCGCCCGCGATCTTCTTCGCCTCGGCCCTGGTCATCATCGTCTTCACCGTCGCCATGGGAGCGTTCCCGGGCCCGGTCCAGCAGGTCTTCGGCGTGGCCGCCCAGTGGCTGCGCTATGACATCGGCTGGTTCTACACCGCCTCGGCGACCTGCCTGGTGGTCTTCGCCTTCGGTCTCGCGTTCTCCCGCTTCGGCCGCGTCAAGCTCGGCGACGACGACGCCACCCCGGAACACTCCGGCATCGCCTGGTTCGGCATGCTCTTCGCCGCAGGCGTCGGCGCCGTGCTCATGTTCTGGGGCATCGCCGAGCCGATGAACCACTACGCCAACCCCCCGCTGGAGGGCACCGATCCCTACACGGACCAGGCCCTGATGCAGGCGATCAACTTCGCCAACCTGCACTTCGGCATCCACATGTGGGGCATCCTCCTGGTGCCGGGCCTGTGCTTCGGGTACTTCACGTACAAGCGCAAGCTTCCCCCGCGCGTGTCCTCCGCCTTCCAGCCGATCCTCGGCGACGGCATCCACGGACCCATCGGCAAGACCATCGACGTCGTCACCATCGTCTCCACGGTGTTCGGCATCGGCGTGTCCACCGGCCTGGGCGCCCTGCAGATCAACGCGGGCATGAACTACGTGTTCGGCACCCCGATCGCCGGCTGGGTCCAGGCGCTGATCATGGCCGTGATCACCGCCGCCGCGCTCACCTCCGTGCTGGCCGGCATGGACAAGGGCGTCAAGCGCCTGTCCTACATCAACATCTGCATGGCTGTGGCCTTCATGCTCTACTGCCTGATGTGGGCGGAGTCCTCGCTCAACGTCCTGCGCGGCATGGTCGAGTCCGTCGGCCGCTACGTGCAGGCGCTGCCCATGCTCACCACCTTCAGCGACACCCTGGGCGGCGGCGCCTGGTCCGGTGACTGGACCGTCTTCTACTGGGCGTGGACCGTGTCCTGGGCACCGTTCGTCGGCCTGTTCGTCGCGAAGATCTCCCGCGGCCGCACCATCCGCGAGTTCGTCTTCGCCGGCATCGGCATCCCGACCGCCTTCGTGATCATCTGGATGGGGGTCTACGGCTTCTCCTCCTACCAGCTGGACCGGTCCACCGCGTCGGCGCCCGGCGCCCCGGGTGAGATGACCCAGACCATCGTGGTGGACGGCAACGTCCAGGCCGCGCTGTTCCAGTACCTGCAGCACATGCCGCTGTACCTGCCGGTCGCCACGTTCGCCCTGCTGATCATCGTCATCTTCTTCGTCACCTCCATCGACTCCGGCGCCCTCGTCATGGACGCCATGGCCTCCGGGCACGAGGAGGAGACCACCCGGCGCCAGCGTGTGTTCTGGGGCCTGTCCATCGGCCTGGTCTGCACGGCCATCATCACCACCGCCGGCGAGGACGGCCTGGACGCCCTGCAGGAGGTCATCATCGTCATCGGCTTCCCGGTGATGGTCCTGACCCTCATGCAGGCCGCCCTGCTGCTGCGCGCCCTGCGCGAGGACGCCGGCTCCCTCAAGCCGATGCGCACCCGTCAGTGGAAGCCCGTGCTCCCCGCGGAGGAGTACCACCGCCGTGCCCAGGAGGGCGGCGTGGACATCACCGACTACTCCATCCGCCCGCAGTTCGAGGTCGGCACCGAGCCGGAGTACGACACGCACACCCCGAACACCTGGCACCAGCAGAAGACGGTCGCCGAACGCGCCGCCGTCACCATCGGCATGTCCGGTGCCGTGGCGTCCGGCAAGTCCCTCGTGGCCTCTGAGTTCGCGCGCCACGGTGCCGTCGTCGTGGACTACGACGACCTCATGCACGAACTGCTCGTGGCCGGCCACCCCGCCGTCCGGGAACTCGGCGGCGTGTTCGGCGAGGACATGGTCCGCGCGGACGGCTCCGTGGACTGGACCGCCGTGGACGCCCTGACCGCTGAGTCCACCGCCGCCCGCACCCGCCTCTACGAGGTCGTCGACCCGCACGTGAAGGCCGAGGCGAACCGCCGGGCCGCCGCGATCGGCGACGACGCGGTCCTCGTGGTGGACCTGGCCCTGCTGGACGAGTCCTCCTCGGCCCGCGACTTCGACCGCGTGATCGTGGTCGAGTCCTCGGTGGAGTCCCGCGTGGAGCGGCTCATGGCCGAACTCGGCCTCACCCGCGAGCAGGCCTGGGCCGAGATCGACGCGGATGCCCAGGACGCGGACCCCAGCGACGCTCCCGGCTGGACCACCATCGAGAACTCCGGCACCCGTGAGGAGCTCTCCGCTGCGGTGGACGCCTACTGGTCCGAACATGTCCAGCCCGTGCTGGACCAGGTGAAGGCGGCGTCCACCGACGCCTGATCCGCCGCCGTCCCGGACACCGGGACGAAACGCCGCCGGCCGGTGTCGCCCTCGGGCGGCCCCGGCCGGTAGCGTGCTGTGGGCCGGAGCACAGCGGCCCGCCTCGCGCGCGGCCTCTCGGGGACGGCGCCCTTGACGACGACGGCCCCCTCGCCTCCGCCTTCCGACCCACCGAGGAGAGACTTCCGTGACCGAGACCGTCGCACCCCACCCCTCCCGTCCCCGTCTGCACGTGGGCCTGACCGGCGGCATCGCCGCCGGCAAGTCGACGGTGGCCCGGGTGTTCGCCGAGCGCGGCGCCATCCTGGTGGACGCGGACAAGATCGCCCGCGACGTGCTCGCCCGAGGCACCGAGGGCCTCGCCGCCGTCCAGGACGAGTTCGGCGACCGCGTCATCACCGCCGAAGGGGACCTGGACCGTGCCGCCATGGCCGAGATCGTCTTCACCGACCCGGCCGCCCGCGAGCGCCTCAACCGGATCGTCCACCCGCGCATCCGCGCCTTCGGCCGCCGGCTCGTGGCGGAGGCCGGCCCGGACGCCGTGGTGGTCCAGGACGTGCCGTTGCTCGTCGAGTCCGGCCAGGCCTCCGCCTACGACCTGGTCGTCGTCGTCGAGTCGCCGGTGCAGGAGCGCATCCGCCGCATGGTGGAGGACCGCGGCATGACCGTGGAGGACGCCCAGAACCGCATCGCCGCCCAGGCGAGCGACGAGGAGCGCCGCAAGGCCGCCGACGTGCTCCTGGTCAACGACGCCGACCTGGATGCGCTGAAGCGCGCGGCGAACAAGGTCTGGGACCGCTTCATCGCCGTCGACGGCGACGGCTTCGACCCGGACTCCACCCAGGGTCGGGACGAGCCGGCCGGCGAGGCACCGGCTGCCGACGCCGCCGAGCCGGCCGAGGACCGCGGCGAGGGGCGCGCCCAAGGCCGGTGACGTCGTCGGGACGGCGGGCGAGGACCGCACCGCGTCCGCCGACCCGCGTAGGCTGGCTGGCATGAGCCTGGCCCAGCAGATCAACCGCGTCGTCGCACCCTTCGAGGTCGTCAGCCCCTACCAGCCCTCGGGGGACCAGCCGACGGCGATCGCCGAGCTGACCGAGAGGATCCAGGCCGGCGAGAAGGACGTCGTCCTCATGGGAGCCACCGGCACCGGCAAGTCCGCCACCACCGCGTGGCTGATCGAGTCCCTGCAGCGGCCCACCCTGGTGATGGTCCAGAACAAGACGCTCGCCGCGCAGCTGGCCAACGAGTTCCGCGAGCTGCTGCCGCACAACGCGGTCGAGTACTTCGTCTCCTACTACGACTACTACCAGCCGGAAGCGTACGTCCCGCAGACGGATACCTTCATCGAGAAGGACTCCTCCATCAACGAGGAGGTCGAGCGTCTGCGCCACTCGGCCACCAACGCGCTGCTGACCCGTCGTGATGTGGTCGTGGTCGCCACCGTCTCCTGCATCTACGGCCTCGGCACGCCGGAGGAGTACATCGAGCAGATGGTCACCCTCCGGCAGGGGCAGGAGATGGACCGGGACGCGCTGCTGCGCCAGTTCGTGGCCATGCAGTACGTCCGCAACGACACCGACTTCCACCGCGGCACCTTCCGCGTGCGCGGCGACGTGGTCGAGATCATCCCCATGTACGAGGAGCTGGCCGTGCGCATCGAGTTCTTCGGCGATGAGATCGAGTCCATCCAGACACTCCACCCGCTCACCGGCCAGGTGATCCGGGAGGAGGACGAGATGTACATCTTCCCGGCCTCCCACTACGTGGCCGGCGACGAGCGCATGGCGAAGGCCATCACGTCCATCGAGGACGAGCTGCGCGAGCGCCTGCAGGAGCTGGAGTCCCAGGACAAGCTCCTCGAGGCCCAGCGGCTGCGGATGCGCACCACCTACGACCTCGAGATGATGCAGCAGATGGGCTACTGCAACGGCATCGAGAACTACTCCCGGCACATCGACGGCCGGCCCGCCGGCTCCGCCCCGCACTGCCTGCTGGACTACTTCCCGGACGACTTCCTCCTGGTGGTCGACGAGTCCCACGTGACCATCCCGCAGATCGGCGCGATGTACGAGGGGGACATGTCACGCAAGCGGACCCTGGTGGAGCACGGGTTCCGGCTGCCGTCTGCCATGGACAACCGGCCGCTGAAGTGGGACGAGTACCTCGAGCGCATCGGCCAGACCGTGTACCTGTCCGCGACCCCCGGACCCTACGAGCTCTCGCAGGCCGACGGCTACGTGGAGCAGATCATCCGCCCCACCGGCCTGGTGGACCCCAAGGTGGTGGTCAAGCCCGTGCAGGGGCAGATCGACGACCTGCTCGAGCAGATCCGCATCCGCACGGCCAAGGACGAGCGCGTCCTCGTCACCACGCTGACCAAGCGCATGGCCGAGGACCTCACCGAGTACCTGCTCGAGCACGGCGTGAAGGTCGAGTACCTGCACTCGGACGTGGACACCCTCCGGCGTGTGGAGCTGCTGCGTGAGCTGCGCAAGGGCACCTTCGACGTGCTCGTGGGCATCAACCTGCTCCGGGAGGGACTCGACCTGCCCGAGGTGTCCCTGGTGTCCATCCTCGACGCGGACAAGGAGGGCTTCCTGCGCTCCACCACCTCGCTCATCCAGACCATCGGCCGCGCCGCCCGCAACGTCTCCGGCGAAGTCCACATGTACGCGGACAACGTCACGGACTCGATGCGCCGGGCCATCGACGAGACCGAGCGCCGCCGGGCCGTGCAGATCGCGTACAACCGGGAGCACGGGATCGACCCGCAGCCGCTGCGCAAGCGCATCGCGGACATCACGGACCAGCTGGCCCGCGAGGACGCGGACACCGCGGACTTCCTCTCCGGCATGGGCGGCGTGAAGTCCGGCTTCGACTTCGGCATGGGCCGCCGCGGCATCACCTCCGCGCGCGCCGACGCCGCCGAGCAGGGCGAGGGCGAGGACGGAGCGAGTCCTGCCGTGGACGCCGCCACGCTGCCGGCGAAGGACCTCGAGGACCTCATCACCCAGATGTCCCGGCAGATGCACCAGGCCGCCGCCGAGCTGCAGTTCGAGCTGGCCGCGCGCCTGCGCGACGAGGTCGCAGAGCTGAAGAAGGAACTGCGTCAGATGAAGCGGGAGGGCTGAGCATGGGCCGGGACCACGGGGTCGCCCGGGCACGTCATCAGCACAGGGTCGTCACCACCCTGTCCCTGAGCCAGGTCTTCTCCGGCATCGGCAACGGCGCCGCCCTGGCCGTCGGCTCCCTCATGGCGGCCGAGCTCTCGGGCAGCGACGCGCTGGCGGGCACGACCACCATGGCGCTGTCCCTCGCCGGTGCGCTGTCGGCGCTGCCGCTGGCCCGGCTGGCCCTGGCCAAGGGGCGGCGCATCACGCTCTCCACGGCCTACGGCATCGCGGCGTTCGGTGCGCTGGGCATGATCGTGGCCCCCATGCTCGAGGAGGCGTTGCCGGGGATCGGCTACCCGGTGCTGGTGCTCGCGGCGCTGCTCATCGGCCTCGGGGGTGCAGGCAACCTTCAGGCACGCTTCGCGGCCACCGACCTGGCCGAGGACCGCACCCGCGGGCGGGACCTGGGCATCGTGGTCTGGTCCATCACCGTCGGCGCCGTCTCCGGGCCGAACCTCATCGGACCCGGCTCGGCTGTCGCCGAGGCGCTCGGGCTGCCGGAGACCTCCGGACCCTTCCTGTTCTCCCTGGTCGGCATGGTCCTTGCGGTGACCGTCCTGCAGATCGGGCTGCGGCCGGACCCCCTGCACCTGCGCCCGGACGTGGAGGTGGGCCAGGAGGCCGCCGAGAAGGTCGCCGCACCCCGGCTCCGCGACGGCCTCAAGGTGACCGTGGCGAGCCGCAGGCTCCTGCTCGGCGTGGGCTCCGTGGTCGCCGCGCACACCGTGATGGTCGGCATCATGGCCATGACCTCGGTGCACCTGTCCCAGCTGGCCGCCGCCGAGCACGCGGGGCATGCCGGTCAGGCGGCGGCCGGACACCATCACACGGACGCGGACACCCTCGTGGTGATCGGGCTGGTCATCTCGCTGCACATCGCCGGCATGTACGCGCTGTCCCCGCTCGTGGGCCTGCTCGCCGACCGTTGGGGGCGGCTCAGGACCATGGCGCTGGGCGAGGGCGTGCTGCTGGGCTCCTGCGTGACGGCCTTCGCCTGGCCGGGCAGCCGGGGGGCCGTGACGGTCGCGCTCATCCTCCTGGGTCTGGGGTGGTCCCTGGTGACGGTGGCAGGCTCCGCCTACGTGTCCGAGCATGCGGCCGGCCCGCGCAGGGTGCTGGTCCAGGGCGTCACGGATGCCGGGATGGGTGCCGGTGCCGCGGTGGCGGCAGCGCTGTCCGGGCTGATCATGGCCGTCATCGGATTCCACGGGCTCGCCGTGGTGGGCGGTGTGATCTGCCTGGCGGGCCTCGCGGGAGTGCTCGCCGCCCTGCGCCATGACCTTCACGCTTATACTAATGTCAGTATCAGTCAGGAAGTGATGTCATGACCGAGCAGGGGGCCGTGCCGGCCGTGGCGGTGATCGCGGATCTGGTCGGGTCGCGGCTGCTCCCGGACCGTGCATCCGCGCAGGAGCAGGTGCTGCACGCCTGGGCCGAGGCCCATGGGCAGGTCTGCGGATCGGCTTCGTCGCATGCGGACGGGCAGGCGGGGACGGACGAGACGAGTTCCGGTACAGCCGGGGACCAGCCCCCGGCCCCGGGAGCGGGGCAGGTCCCGCCGTGGGCGACCGTCGGCGACGAGTTCCAGGCCGTCTACCCGGACCTGCCCACCGCACTGCGCGCCCTGCTCCGGGTGATGCTGGCCCTTCAGGAGCCGGTGCGCCTGCGCTTCGGCATCGGGCTCGGACACGTGACCGCGCTGGCCGACGGCCAGGGCGGACCGATCCTGGACGGCGACGCCTGGTGGTCCGCGCGCGCCGCGATCGAGGCCGGACACGAACGGGATGCGACGGCGGCCACGCTCGAGGTGCGCTCCGCCGCCGGGGACGCTGCGGAGGACGGGGAGGCGGTGCCCGGACTGGAGGCGGCGGCGGCCCGCCTGCTGGAGCACCTCATCGGAGCGATGAAGCCGCGGGAGCGGCGGATCGTCCGCGCCACCTTGGACGGCGTCTACCAGAAGGACGTGGCCGAGGCCGAGGGCATCAGCCAGTCCGCCGTGTCGCAGTCGCTGACCCGCTCCGGCGGGCGGATGCTCGTGGACGTGGACCATCTGCTGGCGCAGGCCGCCGGACGGCCGGCCCGGACGGGGCAGGAGCACCGATGATCGGCGTCGTCCTGCTGTGCCTGGCCGCCACCGAGTTCACCGTGGCCCTGCTGGCCGGTCGCGGGCCTGGGGCGGTCCCCACCGCACGCCACCGGCTCATCGGTCTCGGCGTCGGCGCGGTGGTCGTCCTGCTGACCCTGGTGTTCGTGGCCCTCACCTCGTCCCTCGGAGGGCACGGCGGCTCCGGAGGAGCCGACGCCGCCCCCGTCCTCCTCGCCGGCGCCCTGGCCCTGGCGGCGGGCTGCGCCTGGACGGCCGCCGGGACACGCGCCTGGGCCTCGCCCGTCCTCGTGGCGGTGCTCGTCCTGCTGGCCGGCCTCGAGCTGGTGGCCTACGGCGGCCTCCACGTGGCGCTGGGGTCCGGATGGCCGGTGGTGCTCGGCGCCTTGGCGTTCCTCATCGAGCCGGGCAACCGGATCACCCGTGACGTCCTCGTCCTCGCCGGCCGTCCGTCCACCCAGGACGGGCCGCCAGCCCCCGCCCAGGCACCTGCAGACGACCCTCGCGACGACGCCGTATCCGAGACCACCGGTGAGGCCGCCGTCGCGGCCGCCGTCGAGGTGCCCCCGGACGCTCCCACAGCCGGGGCCGACGCGTCCACCGGCACCACAGAAGAGTCCGGCGCCCCGGACTCCGGCCTGCGCGGCGGCCGCTGGATCGGCCCGGTCGAGCGTCTGCTCCTGGCAGGTCTGGGCCTGGCCGGCGCCTATCAGGTGGTGGCGGCACTCATGGCCGCCAAGGGAATCGTCCGCTTCCCGGAGATTTCCGCGGACGCGGGCAAGGGCTCCCGCGCCGAGGAGTTCCTCGTCGGGTCCCTGACCAGCTGGGGCCTGGCCTTCGTCTCCGCACTGCTGATCTTCGCGGCCGCCCACGGCCCGCTTCTGGAGGTGCCCTCCCCATGACCGACCCGTACACGTCCGCCGCCGACGCCCTCGCACAGGAGCCGCAGGCCGCCTCCGAGGCGCCCGCCGCCCATCGCGCTCGCTTCCGGGGCGGCCTCGTCCGGCCCACCTCGGGCCTGGCACCGGGGTTCACCCAGGCGAACTTGATCGTCCTGCCCGCGGACTGGGCCTACGAGATGCTCCTGTTCGCCCAGCGCAACCCAGCCCCCATGCCGCTGCTGGACGTCACCGACGCGGGCGATCCCACCACGCCGTGGGCACCGGGCGCGGACCTGCGCACGGACCTGCCGCTGTACCGGCTCTGGCGGGACGGTGAACTCGTGGGCGAGGTGGCGGACGCCACCTCCCACTGGACCGGGGACGCCGTGGCCTTCCTCATCGGCTGCAGCTTCGGGTTCGAGTCGGCGTTGCAGGCGGCCGGCGTGCCGGTGCGGAACATCGACCAGGGCCGCAACGTCGCCATGTACCGGACCGACGTGCCGCTGCGCTCGGCCGGCCGCATGAGGGGGGAGCTGGTGGTGTCCATGAGGCCGGTGCCGCCGCGGCTGGTGGCGCGGGCGGCCGTCGTGTCCGCCGGCGTGCCGCGGGCCCACGGTGAGCCGGTGCACGTCGGCGATCCGGCGGCCCTCGGCATCGCAGACCTGGATGCCCCGGACTATGGCGACCCCACCGAGATGCACCCGGGTGACGTCCCCGTGTTCTGGCCCTGCGGCGTCACCCCGCAGCGCGCGCTCGAGCTGTCACGCCCTCCGTGGGCGATCACGCACGCCCCGGGGCACATGTTCGTCACGGACCAGCCGGACGGGCGGCGCCCCGCCTGAGCGGTCACCATGACCCTGCGCCGACCTGACCACCGCACGCGGACCGCTTCGCTACACTGGTCGGCGTCGTAGGGGAGTATCCCGAACACTGCGGACGTCAGCACGCGACCGGAACGCGTGACCATGGTCGGTCACCTGTCGCCGGGAGCCGGACGCAGCGGCCTGAGAGCGCCATGGAGCGCCGGGCGGAGAGACTTGCGGTCGTTTCCACCTGTCCTGGAGCTGAAAGGCACCGACGATCATGGAGATCAACGGATTGACGTGGGGGCTGACGATCGCACTGATCGTCGGCCTGCTCGCGTTCGACTACTTCGCCCACGTGCGCAAGGCGCACACCCCCACCATCCGCGAGGCCGCGGTCTGGTCCGCCATCTACATCGGAGCGGCCCTCGTGTTCGGCCTCGTGTTCTTCGCCTTCGGCGACACACAGCACGCGGTCGAGTACTACACCGGCTACATCCTGGAGAAGGCGCTCAGCGTCGACAACCTCTTCGTGTTCCTGGTGATCATGGCGTCCTTCAAGGTGCCCCGCGACTACCAGCAGAAGGTGCTCCTGTTCGGCATCACCTTCGCCCTGATCTCGCGCACGGTGTTCATCCTGCTCGGTGCGGCGATCATCAACGCCTGGTCGGACGTCTTCTACATCTTCGGCATCTTCCTTCTCCTCGTGGCCGGCTCCCAGCTGAAGGGGGAGCTCGCCGGCGACGAGGCCGAGGACGAGGCGGACAACGTCATGGTCCGCCTGGCCAAACGGCTGCTGCCGGCCTCGGACCGCTACGACGGGGACAAGCTGTTCTCCGTGCAGAACGGCACGAAGGTCATGACCCCGATGCTGCTGGTCATGGTGGCCATCGGCGCGACCGACATCCTCTTCGCCTTCGACTCGATCCCGGCGATCTTCGGTGTGACCCAGGAGGCGTACATCGTCTTCACCGCCACGGCATTCTCTCTCATGGGCCTGCGCCAGCTGTACTTCCTGATCGACGGCCTGCTGGACCGCCTGGTCTACCTCTCCTACGGCCTGTCCGCGATCCTCGCGTTCATCGGCGTGAAGCTCATCCTCCACGCCCTGCATGAGAACAACCTGCCGTTCGTCAACGGCGGCGAGAACGTGCCGGTCGCGGAGATCCCGACCACCGTGTCCCTGCTCGTCGTCGTCGGCGTCCTCGCGTTGACCGTGGTGGTGTCCCTGTACTCTCCGAAGGGCAAGGCGCTCATCGCGCTGCAGAACGCCGAGAAGTTCGCGCACCGGTACTCCAAGCTGCCGGCGGACGCCCCCGCGGAGGAGCGCCGCAGGGCGGAGGAGAAGATGGACGAATGGACCGAGCGGGCCGAGAAGCTGGACCAGAAGTGGAAGGACGAGCTGCTGGACCACAAGGACGCGTTCTCCTCGATCATCCGCACCGCCCACGAGGCCCGGCTGCAGGACGCCTCGGCCACGGACTCGCGCGGCGTGTCCCGGAAGATCGTGGCCCAGGACGGCCCGGACGTCTGAGGCCCGCACCGGCTCCGCCGGCTGCACGACGACGGCCGCCCACCTGTTCGAGGTGGGCGGCCGCTTGCGTCACGGGTGAGTCGCGGTTTCAATCCCCGTCACTCATCCCGTTGCCCACCCCACGTTTTCGCTCGCGACATCGGAGGCGGCCGGCGTCACGGTGCCTCCCATGTCACGAGCGAAAACGGATCGGGGGAGGGTGGGGCGAGCGGGGTTCAGGTCGTCGTGTCGGTGGGGTCGTCGTTCGGGGCAGGGCTGCCGCCGGCGAGTTCGAGGAGCTCACGGAGGATCCGTGCGCCCTCGTCGCCGATGCCGTCGTGGTGGAACTCGTCGTACTCCTTGACCTTCAGCCCCTGCACGGCCTCGGCGGTCTCCAGGGAGAGGTCGCGGTCCACGTACACGTCGTCGGTGTACACGGCGGCGGCCACCGGCACGGTGTTCTCCGCCAGGGCTTCGACGTCGTAGAGCGGGCCCCAGTCCTGCTTGGCGGCGAGGATCTGCGTGGCCTCGGCCAGTGGGGCGAGGTCGGAGTCCGCGGCGACCTGCCAGGCGAACACGTGCTCGCCGGTGGGCACCGGGGCGGCGTTCTCGGCGGCGGCGGCCTCGGGGTCGAAGTCAGGGTGCTCGGCGAGCACGCGCGCGGCGGCCCAGCCCGTGGCGGCGGAGCCGGTGGCCTCGCTGACGGCGTTGGGCTGTGCATAGATCGCCTCGTGCAGCACGGTGTAGAGCGGATGGGTGCGGCGCTCGACCATGCCGGCCACCGCCGCGCGGAACGCCTCGGACAGGCGAGGGGTGCCGCCGGTGGTGTCCAGCCCCTCGGTGAGCAGGTACACGAGCGTGTCCAGGCGGGTGTTGCCACCGAGGTACATGCCGAGCATCTGGGCGCGGGCCACGGTCAGCTCGCTGCCGTCTGGGAGCATCTCCGGCTCTCCTGCGGCGGCCCGGGAACGCAGGTGAGCCACGATGCGCTTCCAGCCGTCCTCGGCCTGCGGCACTCGGCCGAAGAACTCCTCGGCGCGGGCGCGCATCCGGGCGTAGGTGGCGCGGTAGACCCGGTCCGCGTGGCCGGTCACGGGGGCGAGTCCGCCGGTGACCAGCGAACGCTCGAGGGACTCCGGGTACCAGGACAGGTAGGACAGCGTGCAGAATCCGCCGAAGGACTGGCCGAGCGTGGTCCAGCGCTCGACCCCCAGGGCCAGGCGCATCATCTCCGCGTCCCGGACGATCCCCGGGGCACGCAGGTGGACCAGGTAGTCGGCCTGGGCCTGCGGGGACAGGGCGGACAGGGAGGCCACGGTGGCCGGGGTGGAGGCGCCGGTGCCACGCTGGTCCAGCATAAGCACCCGGTGGGTGCGGCAGGCCTCCTTCATCCATCCGCCCAGGCGTGCCGGACGGGTGCCGCCGGAGCCCGGGCCTCCCTGCAGGTAGAGCAGCCACGGCTTCGTTGCGTCCTCCGCCGAGTCCGAGGCACGGAACTCGCGGGCGAACACGGTGAGGGTTCCGGCGCCGCCGGGGCCCGGGCCCGTGCCGTCCGCGGTGTGCTCCCGGGCCTCGGCCAGGGTCTGGGAGTGGTCCACCGGCACCGTGAAGCGGTGCTCCACGGTCACAGTGCCGTCCAGCAGTGCGATCGTGTCGCCCTGCTCGTGGGCGGCGGGCTCGAGCGCGGCGAAGCCGCGCGGATCGCCGGGGACGAAGGTCTGCTCGGTCATGGTGCTCCTTCTGTCGCCTCGGCGAGGCGAGCGCGACGGTCGATGGGGCGGGGGGCGAGGGGCCGTCGTCGGGAGTGAAACGGGGGAGGGACGGGCGGCCGGTGCCGGTCAGCGGGTCTGCCAGCCGGACTCCGGGCGGCCGACGGAGACGACCGTGATGACGGGGCCGGCGGCCTCGTCCGAGGCGTCCAGGTCCACGACGGCGTTGATGCCGTGGTCCAGGTCCCCGTCGCGGTCCACGAGGACCTGGCGCACGCCCCACCAGCGGGAGCCGGTGAGCTCCACGGGGGAAGGCACTTCGGGGGAGCGGTCCACCAGGAAGTACTGGGGGCCGCGGGCCGCGGGGCCGTCGTCGATGTCCTCGTGGTCCTCGAAGAAGTCGTCGAGGGCATCGGCCCAGTCGTCCGCAGACAGGTCACCGGAGAGCTCGGCGAGCGCGTGGTCCTGTTCGTCGCCGAAGAGGCGGACCCGGTGGAACATGGCGTTGCGGACCATGACGCCGAAGATCTGTTCGTTGTCGGTCAACCGCGGCGGGGTCGGCGGGGCGATGGACTCGTGGTCCTTGCGGAGTTCGTCGATGTCCCCGGCCACGAGGTCCTCCCACTCCTCGAGGAGGGAGGAGTCGGTCTGCTTCACGGTCTCGTCCAGCCAGTCGAGCATGATCTGCAGTTCGTCCGTGCGGGCCTCCTGCGGGACGGTGTGCCGCAGGGCCTTCACGGCGTCGGTCAGGTAGCGCAGCAGCACGCCCTCGGAGCGGGCCAGGCCGTAGAACTGCACGTAGTCGCCGAAGCCCATGGCCCGCTCGAACATGTCCCGGACCACGGACTTGGGGGTGAGCTCGAACTCGGCGAGCCACGGGGCGCCGGCCCGGTAGGTCTCGAACTGCTGCTCGAGCAGCTCGGCCAACGGCATGGGGTAGGTGACCTCGTCGAGGGCGCGCATGCGCTCGGTGTACTCCATGCCCTCGGCCTTCATGGCGGCCACGGCCTCCGTCTTGGCGCGCTTGACCTGGCCGGTGAGCACCTGGCGTGGCGGGTCCAGGGTGGCCTCGATGACCGAGACCACGTCCAGCGCGTGGTTCGGGTCGGCCGGGTCCAGCAGGTCCAGGGCCGCCAGGGCGAAGGGGGAGAGCGGCTGGTTGAGCGCGAAGTCCGGCTGCAGGTCCACCGTCAGGTCCACGGTGCGGCCCTCGGCGTCGGGCTCGGGCAGGCGTTCGACGACGCCGGTGGCCAGCAGCTCGCGGAAGATGCCCAGGGCGCGGCGCATGAGGATGGCCTGGCGGGCCGGGGTCTCGTGGGTGCTGCGCAGCAGCCGGCGGACGGCGAGGACGGGGTCGCCGGGACGGTCCAGGATGTTCAGCAGCATCGAGTGGGTGATCTGCATGCGGGAGACCAGCGGCTCCGGCTCGGCGGCCACGAGCTTGTCGAAGGTGGCCGGTCCCCAGGAGACGAAGCCGGCCGGCGGGGTCTTCTTCTTGGATCCCTTCATGGACTGCTTCATGCGCTTGGCGCGCTCGGCCTCGTCCTTGACGTGCGCAAACCTGGCGGCGGCCTTGCGCTCGGCCGCCCGGTTCTCGATCACGTGCTCTGGGGCCTGGACCACCACGTACCCCTGCGTGTCGAAGCCGGCGCGTCCGGCGCGGCCGGCGATCTGGTGGAATTCCCGGGCCTGCAGGATGCGGGTCTTCTCCCCGTCGAACTTGGACAGGGCGGTCAGGAGCACGGTGCGGATGGGCACGTTGATGCCCACACCGAGGGTGTCCGTGCCGCAGATGACCTTCAGCAGTCCGTCCTGGGCCAGCTTCTCCACCAGGCGGCGGTACTTCGGCAGCATGCCGGCGTGGTGGACACCGATGCCGTTGCGGACCAGACGGTTCAGGGTCTTGCCGAAGCCGGCGGAGAACCGGAACCCGGCGATCCGCGCGGCGATGGCCTCCTTCTCCTCCTTGGAGGCCACGGAAACGGACGCCAGACCCTGCGCCGTCTCCACGGCGTCCAGCTGGGAGAAGTGCACGATGTACACCGGCGCCTGGTGTGTGGCGACCAGCTCCTCCACCTTCTCCTGCAACGGGGTCTCCGAGTACTCGAAGCTCAGCGGGATGGGCCGTTCGGCGTGGGCGACGACGGCGACCTCGCGTCCGGTGCGCTCGCGCAGGTCCGCCTCGAGGCGGCTGGTGTCGCCGAGGGTGGCGGACATCAGCAGGAACCGGGCCTGGGGCAGCTCCAGCAGGGGGACCTGCCAGGCCCAGCCGCGGGAGGGGTCCGCGTAGTAGTGGAACTCGTCCATCACCACGGTGCCGATCTCCATGCCCGAGCCCTCGCGCAGGGCCCGGTTGGCGAGGATCTCTGCGGTGCAGCAGATGATCGGGGCGTCCCCGTTGACGGTGGAGTCGCCCGTGACCATGCCGACGTTGTCCGCGCCGAACACGTCCACCAGGGCGAAGAACTTCTCCGAGACCAGCGCCTTGATCGGCGCCGTGTAGTAGGAGACGGCGCCGTGGGCGAGCGCGTCCGCGTGGGCGGCCAGCGCCACCATCGACTTCCCGGAGCCGGTGGGGGTGGCCAGGATGACGTTGTGTCCCTGGACCAGCTCCATCACGGCCTCCTCCTGGGCCGGGTAGAGGGTGATGCCCCGGGACGTGGTCCAGTCCGTGAAGGCGCCGAACACCGCGTCCGGCTCGGGGGAGGAGCCGAGGGACGTCAGGGTGTCTGTGAAGGAAGAAGTCGCGGAGCTCATCGCGCTCTACCCTATCGGCGGCGGGCGGACCTACGGTGGGGCCATGGCCGATCAGCATGCTTCCGCCGGCACCGCCACCCACGACGACGGCCCGGTCCCCTCCGGAGCCCCCGGCGCCGGCTTCCGCTGGGATCCGGCGCAGTACGAGGTGTTCGCCGACCATCGCAGACGCCCCTTCGCGGACCTCACCGCCCGCATCGGTGCCACGCACCCGCGCCGCGTGGTGGACCTGGGCTGCGGCCCCGGTACCATGACCGAGGCCCTGGCCCGCCGCTGGCCCGAGGCCGAGGTGGTCGGCCTGGACTCCTCGCAGGAGATGGTGGACGCCGCCAACGCCCGCCCAGACCGACCGGAGAACCTCCGCTACGCCACCGTGGACGCCCGCGCCTGGTCCCCGGAGCCGGACACCGACGTCCTCGTCACCAACGCGATGCTCCAGTGGATCCCGGAGCACCGCGAGCTCGTCCGCGGCTGGCTGGCCGACCTGCCCGCCGGCGCCTGGTTCGCCGCCCAGGTCCCGGCCCAGCACCGCAACCCCTCGCACGCCGAGCTGCACCGCCTCGCCGCCGAGGAGCCCTTCGCCGCCGTGGTGTCCGGCGAGCGCTCCACGGACACCGTGGCGGAGCCGGCCGACTACGCCGGTGACCTGCTCGCCGCCGGCTGGGAGGCCGACGTCTGGGAGACCACCTACCAGCAGGTGATGCGCGGCCCGGACCCGGTCCCGGCGTTCACCGGCGCCACCGTGGCCAAGCCGTTCGTCCACGCCCTCACCGCCCACGACGAGGCCCACGGCCTCACCGGCACGCCCGAGGCCCTCGCTCCGCGGTACCGCGCCGCCTACGCCGAGCGCATGCGTGCGGCCTACCCGCGTGTGCCCGGCACCGGCGAGGGAGACGATGCCGCCGTGCTCTTCGCCTTCCGCCGGATCTTCCTGGTGGGCCACCGCCCCGGCTGAGCCGGTGCTTGGGCCCGCCCGCAACGGGCGGCGTGGCCCCTCGGCAACGTGCCCGGTGCCCAGTCGATCCTGCGCGCCTGCGGGCCCGGCGGCGCCCGGCGAGGCTACCCTGGTGCGCATGCCCACCCCCACCTCTGCGGCTGCGCCGCGCCCCCGTCTGCTCTGGATGGACGTCTATCGGGGCCTGGCGGTGCTGCTGGTGGTCCTGCTTCATGCCCAGACGGCGCTCGTGGACTCCGGTCTGGCCCGCTCCGAGCTGGTGCGGGACGTCAACGCCGCCGTGGGGTCGTTCCGGATGCCCGGGCTGCTGCTGGTCTCCGGCATGCTGCTGACGCTGTCCCTGCGCCGGCCCGCCGGGCAGTACCTCGCCGGCAAGCTGCGCCGCATCGCGTGGCCGTGGCTGCTCTGGACCGCGGTGATGCTGCCGTTCTTCGGCCTGGCCGCCGCCCTGGAGCCCACCTGGTGGCTCAACGGCGCCCACACCTGGTTCTTGTCCGTGGTGTTCGTCGGCTACCTGCTCGGGCTCGCCCTGAAGCGCGTGCCGCCGCTGATCATCGCCGTGGTCCTGTTCGCCCTGGCCATCCGGCTCGAGCCGGACGCGATCACGGGCGGGCTGCACGAGTGGGCGCTGGTGGCCGAGCGCATGACCTGGTTCGGCGGGTTCTTCTTCGTCGGCGCAGCCCTCGGCCGCTGGCGCGAGGACCTGCCCCGGATCCCATGGCAGGTCATGCTCCTGCCGGCCGTCGTCACCTGGGACTGGGCCCGACGCGCGATCGAGGCCGGCCGGTATCCGTCCGAGGAGAGCTGGCCGGTGATGACCATGTCCGTCATCGGCGTGGTATCCGTCCTCTGGCTGCTCGCCCAGATCCCGGACAACCCGCTGATGCGCGCCTTCGCCTGGGTGGGCCGCCACTCGATCGTGCTGTTCGTGGTCCACTACCCGGTCATCCGTCTGCTGCGTCGCACCGTGGACCTGCCCGAGGGCATCGCCGGCGTGGGCCTGCTCTTCGCCGCCGGCGCGGGCGTCTCCCTGGTCTTGGCCGCGCTCTACCCGTGGACGAAGTACCTCTTCGAGTTCCCCTCCACGTCCCGCCTGGTCCGCGCCGCCCGACGACGGCCCGTCGCCACCGCCTGAGCGCTCACCTCCGCCTGCCTTCTCGCCCGGTTTCCGCCGCCGAGCACAGGGTTCTGGCGGTCCCTCAGGGCCGGGTGCCCAGGGCCAGCAGGTGCGCCGAGAGGTCCGCGACGCCCGGTCGGGTCGGAGCGCCGTCCGCGTGGAGCGCGTCCAGGCGGTCGGCCAGGGCCACGGCCGCTGCGGAGAGTTCGGCGTCGGGCGCCTCTGACTGCAGGGCGACGGCCGTGGGCGCCTCGAGTCCGCGCACCGAGACCTCGGTGAACCCGGCGGCGCGCAGCTCGTCCGCCAGCTCCGCCGAGCTGTGGAAGTGGCCGCCGGGGAACCCGGGGCCGGGGTTGGTCCAGGCGCCGTCGTTGAGCAGGGCCACGTCGTCGGCGTCCACGTGGGGGTCTCCGGAGGCGACCCGCTCGAGCACGCCGTCGAGAAAGGCCCCGAGCCGGCTGATGCCCGCGGCGAAGACCAGGCCGCCCGGACGCAGCACGCGGTGGGCCTCGGCCAGGGCGCGCAGCCGGTCCCTGCGCGAGGGCAGGTGGTAGAGCGGCCCGAAGAGCAGGACGGCGTCCGCGGAGGCCTCGGCGAAGGGCAGGTCACGGGCGTCGCCGACGAGGGCCTCCACACCCGGCAGCGCGGCGGCCACGGCCACCTGCTCCGGCACCGGGTCCAGGAGCGTCACCGCATGCCCGTCGTCGGCGAGCCATTCGGCGTGCACACCTGTTGCGCCGCCGACGTCGAGCACACGGGAGCCGGGGGAGAGGCGGGCGCGCAGCAGGGACTGCACGCGGAGGAACTCGACGGCGCTCTGCGCGCTCTGGGTCCGCAGCCGGGCGTCCTCGTCGAAGTCCTGTCCGTAGAAGCGCAGGACCTTGCTCTCGAGGCGGTCCTGCCCGCGGCCGTGCTCGTCCGCGGCGGTGCTGCGCGCGGTCACCAGCCGCGCTCGGCCCACTCGTCCAGGTGCGGGCGCTCGGCGCCCAGGGTGGTGGAGTCGCCGTGGCCGGGGTGGACGACCGTGTCGTCCTCGTAGACGTCGAAGAGGCGCGCGGTCACGTCCGCCAGCAGGGAGCGGAAATCCTCGTCCGACCAGGTCTTGCCGACGCCGCCCGGAAAGAGCGAATCCCCGCTGAACACCATGGGCTCCTCGTCCGGGCCCGACTGCAGCACCAGGGCGACGGAGCCGGGGGTGTGGCCGCGCAGGCCGATCACGTCCAGCTCGATGCCGTCGACTCCCACCGTGGCGCCGTGCTCCAGGCGCTCGGTGACCTCGGTGCCGGTCTCCTTCTCGATCTGTTCGGCGTCTGCGGCTCCGGCGGCGTGGCGCGGCGAGTGCTGCTCCACCACGGCCGCGGTGGCACGGATGTGGTCCCAGTGCCGGTGCGTGGTGATCAGCAGGTCCAGGTGCGGTTCGCACGGGGTGTCGTCCGCCGCGGAGGCCAGCAGCGCCGCGATCGCCTCCGGCTCGTCCGCCGCGTCCACGAGGATCTGCGCTCCCGTGGTCTTGGAGGTCAGCAGGTAGACGTTGTTCTGCATCTCGGAGACGACGCACGTGCGCACCGTGACGGCGGGCAGATCGTGCAGGAGACGGGGAGCGGCGGGGGACGCGGACATGAGCTCGAGTCTACGTGCGGACTGTGCTGCAGGACAGCTCGATCTCCCGGACCGCCACGGCGGGCGAGGGCAGAGGCGAAGGGCGCGCGGCCGTCGTCGGGAAGCGGCCGGCGGGAGCCGCGGCGGGCGGCGGCGACGTCCGCCCTGGGCGGAACAGTCGGCAGGATCACGCCTGCGGGCCCTGGCGGGGGCCGCGTCCGCCCCTAGACTGGAGCGCGTGTCGAACACAAATACGAACAGCACCGCCCCCACCGGACTCGCCGCAGGACCGCACGGCCACGCGGGCGACACCGCCGACCCGGACCGGATCGTGGTCCAGGGAGCACGCGAGCACAACCTCAAGGACGTGGACGTCTCCCTGCCCCGCGACTCCATGGTCGTGTTCACCGGCCTGTCCGGCTCCGGCAAGTCCTCCCTGGCGTTCGACACGATCTTCGCCGAGGGCCAGCGCCGGTACGTCGAGTCGCTGTCCTCCTACGCCCGCATGTTCCTCGGACGGGTGGACAAGCCGGCCGTCGACTTCATCGAGGGTCTGTCCCCGGCCGTGTCGATCGACCAGAAGTCGACGAACCGCAACCCGCGCTCGACCGTGGGCACCATCACCGAGATCTACGACTACATGCGCCTGCTGTGGGCCCGCATCGGCGTGCCCCACTGTGCGGACTGCGGCGAGCCCGTGGACCGGCAGACCCCTCAGCAGATCGTGGACCGGCTGCTGCAGCTGCCCGAGCGCACCCGCTTCCAGGTCCTCGCCCCGGTCGTCCGCGGCCGCAAGGGCGAGTTCGTGGACCTGTTCTCCTCCCTCTCCGCGCAGGGCTACGCCCGCGCCGTGGTGGACGGCGAGCTCGTCCAGCTCTCGGACCCTCCGACCCTGAAGAAGCAGGTCAAGCACACCATCGCCGTGGTGGTGGACCGCCTCGCCATGAAGGAAGGCATCCGCCAGCGCCTCACCGACTCGGTAGAGACCGCCCTGAAGCTCGCCGACGGGCTCGTGATCGCCGACTTCGTGGACGTGGAGGTCGTCGAGGAGAAGGGCAAGAAGAACACCGGAGAGTTCTCCGGCCGCGGCGCGGACGGCACCCCGCGCTACCGCCCCTTCTCCGAGAAGCTGTCCTGCCCGAACGGCCACGAGCAGACCGTGGACGAGATCGAGCCGCGCTCCTTCTCCTTCAACAACCCGTTCGGCGCCTGCTCCGAGTGCACCGGCATCGGCTCCCGTCTGCAGGTGGACGAGGAGCTCGTGGTCCCCAACGACGAGCTGTCGCTGGCCGAGGGGGCCATCGCCCCCTGGTCACTGGGCAAGTCCACCGCCGAATACTGGCAGCGCATCCTCGCCGGGGTGGCCAAGGACGTGGGCTTCTCGCTCACCACGCCGTGGCGCGACCTGCCCGAGGAGGCCCGCCACGCGGTCCTGCACGGCAAGGACTTCAAGGTGGAGGTCGCCTTCCGGAACCGCTTCGGCCGCGAGCGCCGCTACACCACGGGCTTCGAGGGCGTCATGCCGTACATCGAGCGCAAGCACGGGGAGACGGAGTCGGACTCGGCCCGAGAGCGCTACGAGTCCTACATGCGCCAGATCCCGTGCCCGGCCTGCGGCGGCGCGCGCCTGAACCCCACCGTGCTCAACGTGCTCGTGGCGGACAAGTCGATCGCGGACGCCACACGCCTGCCGCTGCGCGAGCTGCTCGCCTTCTTCGAGGCCCTGGAGCTGACCGAGCGTGAGCGCCGCATCGCCGACCAGGTCCTCAAGGAGCTGCTGGCCCGCCTGAGCTTCCTGCTGGACGTGGGCCTGGAGTACCTGAACCTGGAACGCTCCGCCGGCACCCTCTCCGGCGGCGAGGCCCAGCGCATCCGCCTGGCCACCCAGATCGGCTCCGGCCTGGTGGGTGTGCTCTATGTGCTCGACGAGCCGTCCATCGGCCTGCACCAGCGGGACAACCGGCGCCTGATCGACACGCTCCTGCGCCTGCGCGACCTCGGCAACACCCTGATCGTGGTGGAGCACGACGAGGACACGATCGCCGAGGCGGACTGGATCGTGGACATCGGCCCCCACGCCGGCGAGCGGGGCGGCGAGGTCGTCCATTCCGGTTCCCTGGAGGACCTGAAGGCCAACACCCGCTCCATCACCGGCGACTACCTGGCCGGCCGCCGGAGCATCCCGGTGCCGGCCCAGCGCCGCGCGAGTGACCCGGACCGCGTCATCACCGTGCGCGGCGCCCGAGAGAACAACCTGCAGGACGTGGACGTCACCATCCCGCTCGGAGTGTTCACCGCCGTCACCGGCGTCTCCGGCTCCGGCAAGTCCACGCTGATCAACGAGATCCTCTACAAGGTGATGGCCAACCGCCTCAACGGGGCCAAGCAGGTGCCCGGCCGCCATCGCAGCGTGGAGGGGCTGGACCACCTGGACAAGGTGGTGCACGTGGACCAGAGCCCCATCGGCCGCACCCCGCGCTCGAATCCGGCCACCTACACCGGGGTGTTCGACGCGATCCGCAAGCTCTTCGCCGAGACCCCCGAGGCGAAGGTCCGCGGGTATCAGCAGGGCCGCTTCTCCTTCAACATCAAGGGCGGCCGCTGCGAGGCCTGCGCCGGGGACGGCACCCTGAAGATCGAGATGAACTTCCTTCCGGACGTCTACGTCCCCTGCGAGGTCTGCCACGGTGCGCGCTACAACCGCGAGACCCTCGAGGTCCACTACAAGGGCAAGAACATCGCCGAGGTCCTGGACATGCCGATCGAACAGGCCGCCGAGTTCTTCAGCTCCTACACGAAGATCTCGCGCTACCTGAACACCCTCGTGGACGTCGGTCTCGGCTATGTGCGCCTGGGGCAGCCGGCCACCACGCTCTCCGGCGGCGAGGCCCAGCGCGTGAAGCTGGCCGCCGAGCTGCAGCGTCGCTCCAACGGGCGCACCGTCTACGTGCTGGACGAGCCCACCACCGGCCTGCACTTCGAGGACATCCGGAAGCTGCTGCACGTGCTCCAGTCCCTCGTGGACAAGGGCAACACCGTGCTGACCATCGAGCACAACCTGGACGTCATCAAATGCGCAGACCACATCGTCGACCTCGGCCCCGAGGGCGGCTCCGGCGGCGGCCAGGTGGTGGCCGTCGGCACCCCGGAGGAGGTCGCACGGGTGCAGGCCAGCCACACTGGACGGTTCCTGAAGGAACTGCTCGGCTGACCCGCCCCGCCGCCTGTGTCGTCGGCCGACCGCGCTGACGTAGCATGACGGGGACCACTGACGGGGCGGACCCAGCCGCCCGCCGTCGGGAAGCACCATGACCGGGAGGGACGGCTCGATGGCCACGACGTCGGATCCGCTGCGCCGAAGCGCCGGCCTCGGGATCAGGGCCGTGTGCCGCCCCATCGTGGAGGGGGTGGCGAACGTCCCCGCGGCCGGGCCGTTCATCGTCGCCTCCAACCACCTGTCCTTCCTGGACTCCGTGATCCTGCAGGCGCTGTCCCCTCGCATGGTGCACTTCTTCGCCAAGGCCGAGTACTTCACCGCGCCCGGCCTGAAGGGCAAGGCGATGAAGTGGTTCTTCGAGTCGGTCGGCTCCATCCCCGTCCAGCGCGGTGAGCAGGCGGCCTCCGTGGCCGCCCTCGACTCCCTCGTGGAGCTGCTGGAGACCGGCAGCGGGGTCGGTATCTACCCCGAGGGCACCCGGTCCCGCGACGGCCGCCTCTACCGCGGCCGCACCGGCGTCGGCTGGCTGACCCTGACCACCGGCGCCCCGGTCGTGCCGGTCGGGCTGATCGGCACCGAGCGGCTCCAGGCCCCGGACGACCGCCTCCCGAAGCCGCATCGGTTCACCGTGCGCTTCGGCGAGCCCCTGCACTTCGGCCACCCCGGCCGCCGGCACACCCTGCCGGCGCGCCGCGAGGCCACCGCCGCCGTCATGGACGCGATCGCCGCGCTCACCGGCCAGGAGCGGGTGGACTCGTACAACGCTCCGCCTGCGTCCCGTGGCTGACCCGGCCTCCTACCGTCCCGCCGCCGGCGAGATCCCCACCCGTCCCGGCGTCTACCGCTTCCGGGACCGGGACCGCCGCGTCATCTACGTGGGCAAGGCGAAGAACCTGCGCGCCCGCCTGTCCTCCTACTTCCAGGACCCCGCCCGCCTGGCCACGAAGACCCGCACGATGGTGTTCACCGCTCAGGCCGTGGAGTGGACCGTGGTGGGCTCCGAGGTGGAGGCCATCCAGCTCGAGTACTCCTGGATCAAGGAGTTCCGGCCCCGGTTCAACATCATGTACCGGGACGACAAGTCCTACCCGTACCTGGCGGTCACCATGAACGAGCAGTTCCCACGCGTGCAGGTGATGCGCGGGGACAAGCGCCCGGGCGTGAAGTACTTCGGCCCGTTCCATCCCGCCAAGGCCATCCGCGAGACCGTGGACCTGATGCTGCGCGTGTTCCCCGTGCGCACCTGCTCCGCCGGCGTCTTCCGCCGTGCGCAGGCCCAGGACCGGCCGTGCCTGCTCGGCTACATCGGCAAGTGCTCGGCGCCCTGCGTCGGGCGGATCTCCCCGAGCGAGCACCGGGCGCTGGCCCAGGACTTCTGTGACTTCATGGCCGGGGACGCCGGCCGCTTCATCCGCGAGCTGGAGAAGGCCATGGCCTCCGCCGTGGAGGACCTGCGCTACGAGGACGCCGCCCGGCTGCGGGACGACATCGCCGCCCTGAAGCGCGTGTTCGAGCGCAACGCCGTGGTGCTGGCCGAGAGCACCGAGGCGGACATCTACGCGTTCCACTCGGATGAGCTGGAGACCGCCGTCCAGGTGTTCCACGTCCGCCAGGGCCGCATCCGTGGCCAGCGCGGCTGGGTGATGGAACGCGTGGAGGACGTGGACGACGCCGCCATGGTCCAGCAGCTGCTCCAGCAGGTCTACGGCGACGCCGCAGACAAGGACGTCATCCCGCACGAGGTCCTCGTCCCCGTGCTGCCCGAGGAGCCGGAGGAGACGGCCGCCTGGCTGTCCGGCCGCCGCGGCTCCAGGGTCCACATCCGGGTGCCCCGGCGCGGGGACAAGGCCGAGCTGATGGACACCGTCCGCCAGAACGCGGAGATGGCCCTGAGCCTGCACAAGTCCCGGCGCACCGGCGACCTGACGGCGCGCTCGGCTGCGCTGAAGGAGCTGCAGGAGGCGTTGGAGCTGGACGAGCCGCTGCTGCGCATCGAGTGCTACGACATCTCCCACTCCCAGGGCACCAACGTGGTCGGCTCCATGGTGGTCGTCGAGGACGGCCTGCCGAAGAAGTCCGACTACCGCCGGTTCAACGTCACCGGCGAGGCGGCCCGGGACGACACCGCCTCCCTGCGGGATGTGCTCCGCCGCCGCTTCGCGCGGCTCGCCGCCGAGCGTGCCGAGGGGGCCCCGCTCACCGGACAGGTGGAGGAGGGGGACGACGACGGCGCCCGCCGCTTCTCCTATCCGCCCTCCCTGGTCGTGGTCGACGGCGGTCCGCCGCAGGTGGCCGCCGCCGTGGCCGTGCTCGCGGAGCTGGGCCTGGACGACCTTCCCGTGGTGGGCCTGGCCAAGCGGCTCGAGGAGGTCTGGCTGCCGGACGACGAGTTCCCGCTCGTGCTGCCGCGGAGCTCGCAGGGCCTCTACCTGCTGCAGCGGCTGCGCGACGAGTCCCACCGCTTCGCCATCGCCGGCCATCGCAAGCGCCGGTCCAAGGCGATGACCGAGTCAGCCCTGGACGGGGTTCCCGGCCTCGGCCCGGCGAAGCGGGCCGCTCTGATCACCCACTTCGGCTCGGTCGCGAAGGTGCGCCGCGCCGGGGTCGACCGGCTGACCGAGGTCGCCGGCGTCGGCCCGAAGCTGGCCGCGGCGATCGACGCCGCCCTGAACCCGGGGACGGGCGACGCGGCGTTGAACCCGGGGACGGGCCGAGCCGAGGCGGCGGGCCGGGCCGAGGCGACGGGGTCGTCGTCGGCAGGCGCGGAGGCGGGCGACGCGGACGAGGAGGCGGGTCCGTCGTCGGCAGGCGCGGCGGCGGGCGCCGACGGCTGAGGCCGGACGTGGGCCCGGGGGAGTGGGCCCGGCGGCGCGCGGATAGAGTGGAGGCATGAGCGAGCAGCCCCTGCCCCCGGCCGCGTCAGAGACGAGCGACTCGTCTCCGGCGGTGGACAAGCCCCAGCATCCCGAGGTCCTCGTCATCACCGGCATGTCCGGCGCCGGGCGGACCACCTCCGCCCATGCGCTGGAGGACCACGGCTGGTACGTGGTGGAGAACCTCCCGCCGCAGCTGCTGCCGACCCTCTCGGCGCTCGTGGCCAAGTCGCCTGAGGCGTTCGCCAGGCTGGCGATCGTGGTGGACGTCCGTTCCCGCACGCATCTGCCGGACATGCGCCAGGCCTTGAACAATCTGCAGAACCAGGGGCTCGAGTACCGCATCCTCTTCCTGGAGGCCGACGACGACGTGCTGGTCCGCCGCTTCGAGGCCGGGCGGCGTCCTCACCCGCTCCAGGGCAACGGCACGCTTCTGGACGGCATCCGCGCCGAGCGTCAGCTGCTGCGGGACCTGCGCTCCCACGCCGACCTCGTCCTGGACACCACTGCGCTCAACGTCCACGGCCTGGCCGGCCAGGTCACCCAGCTCTTCTCGGACGACGGTCCGCTGCGCCTGCGGCTGAACCTCGTCAGCTTCGGCTTCAAGTACGGACTGCCCACGGACGCGAACTTCGTGGCAGACATGCGCTTCATACCGAACCCCCACTGGGTGCCGAAGCTGCGGCCGCACACGGGGCTGGACTCCGCCGTCAGCCGGTACGTGCTCGGCCGTGAGGGCGTCATGGACTTCGTGGAGACCTACGCACGCATGCTGGAGCCCGTCTTCGAAGGCTATCTGCGGGAGAACAAGCACTATGCGACCATCGCCATCGGCTGCACCGGAGGCAAGCACCGCTCGGTGGCCGTCACCGAGGAGCTGGCCCGCCGCCTGCGCCTGCTCGACCAGGTGACGGTGGAGGTCAAGCACCGGGACATGGGGCGCGAATGACCGAGCACCACACCTCCCAGCTGCCCCTGCCCCCTGTTCTCGGGAGTCGCCCCCGCCCCGTGGACGGACAGCCGCCCGCGCCGGCCCGTGGCGTCGGGGAGTCTCGCGGGGCCTCCGGTCCGAACGTCGTCGCCCTCGGCGGCGGTCACGGGCTGTCGGCCTCTCTGCGGGCCCTGCGCCACGTGGCCGGGGACCTGACCGCGGTGGTCACCGTGGCCGACGACGGCGGCTCGTCGGGCACCATCCGCCGCGAGATGGACGTCCTGCCTCCGGGTGACCTGCGCATGGCGCTGGCCGCCCTCTGCGACGACAACGACTGGGGACGCACCTGGGCGGCCGCGATGCAGCATCGATTCCGTGCGACCAAGGTGCCCGCCGAGGAGGCCACGCTCGAGAACCACGCCCTCGGCAACCTGCTGATCGTGGCGCTCTGGGAGCTGCTCGGCGACCCGGTGGACGGTCTGCTCTGGGCCGGAGCGCTGCTCCGGGCCGAGGGACGTGTGCTGCCGGCCTCCCGCACTCCGCTGACGATCGCGGGTACGGTCCTGACCGAGGCGAACGGGTCTCTGCGTCGGCAGCAGGTGGAGGGCCAGGTCTCCCTCGCCGAGGCCGCGCGCACAGGCCAGGTGCTGGGCGTGCGTCTGACCCCGGAGGACGCCGACCCGACCGCTGAGGCCCTGACGGCCATCGCCGAGGCGGATCTCCTGGTGCTGGGACCGGGCTCCCTGTACACCTCGGTGCTGCCCCACCTGCTCATGCCGGCCATGCGGGAGGCGCTCACCGCCTCCGCGGCGAAGAAGGTGTTCGTCACCAACCTGCACACCGGAACACAGGAGACCACCGGCATGACGCATGCGGACCAGCTGCGTGTGATCCGCTCCTATGCGCCGGAGCTCTCGTTCGACGCGATCCTGGCCTGCCCGCGCTCCGTGCGGGATCGCGAGGACTTCGAGGCCGTGGCCGCCGAAATGGGCGCCCAGACCCTGTTTAGTAAAGTGTCCCGAGGCCGCGACCGGGCCGTCCACGACCCGCTGCTGCTCGCCGTGGCCTTTGAGGAGGCCATGCACCGGATCCGCTGCGCCGGTGACGCCGCCCGCCCCGACACGAGCCCTGAAGGAGACGACCCCGCATGGCCCTGACCACCGACCTGAAGGACGAGCTGGCGCGCGTGCCGGTGACGACCACGTCGGAGCGTCGGGCCGAGGTCGCCGCGCTGCTGCGCTTCGCCGGGGGACTGCACATCATCTCCGGCCGCATCGTGGTGGAGGCCGAGCTCGATCACGGCGCCACCGCTCGCCGCCTGCGCCAGTTGATCGTCGAGCTGTTCGGCTACGCGACCGAGGTCGTGGTCGTCTCCGGCGGCAACCTGCGCCGCGGCCAGCGCTACGTCATCCGCGTGGTGGAGGACGGCGAGGCACTGGCCCGCCAGACCGGACTGCTCGATCAGCGCGGCCGCCCCGTCCGCGGACTGCCCTCCGCCCTGGTCAACGGGTCCCTCGCGGACACCGCCGCCGTCTGGCGCGGGACCCTGCTCGCCCACGGCTCGCTCACCGAGCCGGGACGCTCCGCCAGCCTCGAGGTCACCTGTCCCGGGTCGGAGGCCGCCCTCGCCCTGGTCGGCGCGGCCCGTCGTCTCGGTGTGGCGGCCAAGGCCCGCGAGGTGCGTCAGGCCGACCGCGTGGTGGTCCGCGACGGCGAGGCCATCGCCTCCCTGCTCGCCCGCGTCGGCGCGGGGCAGACCGCACAGAAGTGGCAGGAGCGCCGCACTCGCAAGGAGGTGCGCGCCACCGCGAACCGCCTCGCCAACTTCGACGACGCCAACCTGCGCCGTTCCGCCCAGGCGGCGGTGGCCGCCGGGGCGCGCGTGCAGCGGGCCCTGGAGATCCTGGGCGAGGACGCGCCGGAGCACCTGCGCTACGCCGGCATGCTGCGCATCCAGCACAAGCAGGCCTCGCTCGACGAGCTGGGCCGGCTCGCCGACCCGCCGATGACCAAGGACGCCATCGCCGGCCGCATCCGCCGCCTGCTCGCCACCGCGGACAAGCGGGCGGCCGAGCAGGGCATCCCGGGCACCGCCGAGGCCGTCGTGCCGGAGCTCGAGGACGTCCTGGACGAGGACACCGCACTTCACGACTGACCGCCTGCCGTTCGCGGTGCGCGGAAGCCGTGCACGCCCGCCGACCGAGGCTGGCGTGCACGGCCGAGGCGTACAAGGATGGAGGCGGAAGGGATGCCGCAGGCGCCCGGGCACGCGTCCCGGACGGCGGCATCGGACCGTACACAACCGAGGAGGACTCATGGCTGAATTCACCCTGCCGGAGCTGGACTACGACTACGCCGCCCTGGAGCCGCACATCTCTGCGCGCATCATGGAGCTGCACCACTCCAAGCACCACGCCACCTACGTGAAGGGTGCCAACACCGCCCTCGAGAAGCTGGCCGCCGCCCGCGAGGCCGAGGACTTCGGCGCGATCAACCAGCTGTCGAAGGACCTCGCCTTCAACCTGGGCGGCCACACCAACCACTCGATCTTCTGGAAGAACCTCTCCCCGGACGGCGGCGACAAGCCGACCGGTGAGCTCGCCGCCGCGATCGACGAGTACTTCGGGTCCTTCGAGAAGTTCCAGGCGCACTTCACCGCCGCGGCCCTCGGCATCCAGGGCTCCGGCTGGGCCGTCCTGGCCTACGAGCCGGTCGGCGGCAACCTGGTCATCGAGCAGTTCTACGACCAGCAGAACGGCGTGCCGGTGGCCACCATCCCGCTGTTCCAGCTGGACATGTGGGAGCACGCCTTCTACCTCGACTACCAGAACGTGAAGGCCGACTACGTCAAGGCCGTCTGGAACATCGTGAACTGGGAGGACGTGCAGGCCCGCTTCGAGGCGGCCCGCAACGGCGCCTCGGGCCTGGTCCTGCCGGCCTGATCCGACGCACCGCTCGCGACCCCGGGGCATGCCACCGCCCCGGGGTCCGGGCGGACCCGCAACCGGCGCCGCCCGCCGGCGCAGCCCCACGTCCGTCCCCACCGTCAACAACCAGCATGCGCCCGTCCGAGGGCGCGAGGAACAGAGGCACGCATGACCAAGATCGCCATCAACGGATTCGGACGCATCGGACGCAACGCCCTCCGCGTCATCCTGGACCGCACTCCCGACCTCGAGCTCGTGGCCATCAACGATCTGGCCGACAATGAGGACCTGTTCTACCTGACCAAGTACGACACCATCCTCGGCACCTTCCCGGGGGAGCTCGAGCTGGCCGACGACGGCCTGGTCGTCAACGGCCGGACCGTCAAGATGTTCGCCGAACCGGACCCGTCTGCGCTGCCGTGGGGCGAGCTGGGGGTCGAGATCGTGATCGACTGCACCGGCATCTTCACCTCCGGCGAGAAGGCCAAGGCCCACCTGGACGCCGGCGCCAAGAAGGTCGTCATCTCCGCCCCGGGCAAGGACGTGGACGGCACCTTCGTCATGGGCGTGAACGAGGACAAGTATGACCCGCAGACCATGCACATCGTCTCCAACGCCTCCTGCACCACCAACTGCCTGGCCCCGATGGTGAAGGTGCTGAACGACGAGTTCGGCATCGTCGACGGCATCATGACCACCATCCACGCCTACACCGGCGACCAGAACCTGCACGACAACGTCCACAAGAAGGACCGCCGCCGTGCCCGCGCCGCCGCGCAGAACATGGTGCCGACCTCCACCGGTGCAGCCAAGGCGATCGGCGCGGTCATCCCGGAGCTCGAGGGCAAGCTGGACGGCTTCGCCATGCGCGTGCCGACCATCACCGGCTCCGCCACCGACCTCACCGTCGAGCTGACCCGCCACGTGGACGTCGACGAGGTCAACGCCGCCTTCAAGAAGGCCGCCGAGAGCGAGAAGATGAAGGGCCGCCTGGTGTACTCCGAGGACCCGATCGTCTCCTCGGACATCGTCACCACCGAGGCCGCCTGCACCTTCGACGCCCCGCTGACCAAGTCGATCGGCCAGACCGTCAAGATCATCGGCTGGTACGACAACGAGTACGGCTACACCTGCCAGCTGCTCGACCTCACCTCGCACATCGCCGCCACCCTCTGAGCGCGGCAGTGACAGCCACGGCCCGCACCGACCGCACGTCGGTGCGGGCCGTTGCCTAGACTCGACCTGACGGCACCGTCGCCGACGAGCGCGCGTGTGCCCCCTCACGACCCCATCCCGGTTCCCGTCGCGCCAAGGAGGACGCCCGATGACCGCCCAGACCCTGAACGACCTGCTCTCCGCGGGAGTGCGCGGACGCACCGTGCTCATCCGGTCCGATCTGAACGTGCCGCTGGACGGCTCGACCGTCACCGACGACGGCCGCATCCGTGCGTCCCTGCCGGCCATCAAGGAGCTCGCCGACGCCGGCGCCAAGGTGATCGTCATGGCCCACCTCGGCCGCCCCAAGGGCGAGCCGGATCCGACGTTCTCCCTCGCCCCGGTGGCCGCCCGCATGAGCGAGCTGCTCCGCGCCGAGGTCGCCCTGGCCGACGACGTCACGGGCTCCTCCGCCCGGCAGAAGGCCGCAGCCCTGGCCGAGGGCGAGGTCCTCTTGGTGGAGAACGTGCGCTTCGACGCCCGCGAGACCTCCAAGGATGCAGCCGAGCGGCAGGAGTTCGCGAAGGAGATGGCCGCCCTCGCCGGCGCGGACGGCGCCTACGTGGGCGACGCCTTCGGCGCCGTGCACCGAGCCCACGCCTCCGTGGCGGACATCGCCTCCCTGCTGCCGGCCTACCAGGGCCCGCTCGTGGCGACCGAGCTGGAGGTCCTCACCCGTCTCACCGAGTCCCCGGAGCGCCCGTACGTGGTGGTCCTGGGCGGGTCGAAGGTGTCGGACAAGCTCGCCGTGATCGACAACCTGCTGGAGAAGGCGGACACCCTGCTCATCGGGGGCGGGATGCTCTTCACCTTCCTCAAGGCCCAGGGGCATGAGGTCGGCTCCTCCCTGCTCGAGGAGGACCAGCTGGACACCGTCAAGGGCTACCTGGAGCGCTCCGGCAAGGGCGCGGCCACCATCGTGCTGCCCACCGACATCGTGATGGCCTCCGGCTTCGCCAAGGACGCCGAGCACGAGGTCCTCCCGGTGGACGCCCTGGCCTCCGGGACTCACGGCGACAAGGCCATGGGCCTGGACATCGGCCCCGCGACCGCCCAGGCCTATGCCGCCGAGGTCGCCGGCGCCAAGACCGTGTTCTGGAACGGTCCGATGGGCGTGTTCGAGTTCCCGGCCTTCGCCGAGGGCACCCGCGCCGTGGCCCAGGGTCTCACCGAGGCCACGGCGGCCGGCGGCCTGTCCGTGGTCGGCGGCGGCGACTCGGCCGCGGCCGTGCGCACCCTGGGCTTCGAGGACGGCCAGTTCGGCCACATCTCCACCGGCGGCGGCGCCTCCCTGGAGTACCTCGAGGGCAAGGAGCTGCCGGGCGTGTCGGCCCTGTCCGGCGGGAAGGCCTGAGCCATGGCAGAGCAGACTGCGCGCATCCCGCTGATCGCGGGCAACTGGAAGATGAACCTGGACCACATGCAGGCCGTGGACCTCGTCCAGAAGGTCGCCTGGGGCCTGAAGGACGCCGGCCACGACCAGGACCGGGTGGAGGTGGCGGTCTTCCCGCCGTTCACCGACCTGCGCAGCGTCCAGACCCTCGTCAAGGGCGACCGCCTCGAGCTCGCCTACGGCGGCCAGGACCTGTCCCCGCACGCCTCCGGCGCCTACACCGGCGACGTCTCCGGCGCCTTCCTCGCCAGGCTGGACTGCACCTACGTGATCGTGGGGCACTCGGAGCGACGCGAGATCCACGCTGAGGACGACGCCGTGGTGGCCTCCAAGGTGGCCGCCGCGCTCGAGCACGGCCTGGTGCCGGTGCTCTGCGTCGGCGAGGGCCTGGAGGTCCGCCAGGCAGGCCGGCACGTGGACCACACCGTGGCCCAGCTGACGGCGGCCCTGGACGGGCTGTCCGCCGAGCAGATCGGCCGGGTCGTGGTGGCCTACGAGCCGGTGTGGGCCATCGGCACCGGCGAGGTCGCCGGCGCCGACGACGCCCAGCAGATGTGCGCCGCCCTGCGCGCCGAGCTCGAGCGCCTCGCCGGGGAGGAGACCGCCGCGTCGGTCCGCATCCTCTACGGCGGCTCCGTCAAGGCGGCCTCCGCGCCCGAGCTGCTCGCGCAGCCGGACGTGGACGGCGCGCTGGTCGGCGGTGCCAGCCTCGACGCGGACGAGTTTGTTAGGATCGTCCAGTTCGACTCCGCCTCCTGAGCAGGCGGGATTCCCGAGCCGAGAACATCACGGCGCAGGGGCCGGATGTGGTCCCTCCGCCCTCTCACGAGGAGTGATCCGTGGACATCCTGATGGTGATCCTGCAGGTCCTGGTGGCGCTGTCCAGCGTCCTGCTGATCCTGCTGGTGCTGCTGCACAAGGGCCGCGGCGGCGGCGTCTCCGACATGTTCGGCGGCGGTGTGTCCTCCTCGATGTCCGCCTCGGGGGCCTCGCAGAAGCTGCTGGCGCGCGTCACCGTGACGACCGCGGTGCTCTGGGCGGTGATGATCGTCCTGATCGGACTAATCGCCCGCCTCAACGTGGAGTTCTGACCGAAGGACCACGACGACGGCCCCCTCCGTGCCCGGCGCTTTCGCCGCGCACGGAGGGGGCCTTCGCGTCTGTCAGCGCTCACTGGCCTGCACGGCCTCCAGATCGGTCCGGGGCAGGCCCTCCGAGAGGACCCGGCCCAGGATCTCGTCCGGGTCCAGGCGGCGCAGCTCCTCGGCCAGGCAGTCCTGGTCGGTGCGGCGGGGCAGCGAGATGCGCTGCACGGGACGGCCGGCCTGGTAGAGCCTGGCCACCGCGGACTGTGAACGGGAGAGCACGATGTCACCGCGGTGGCGGCGCAGGCGGACGGCGCGGATGCCGTGGCCGCGCTTCGTGTGGGCGATGGTCACCGGGACCCGCAGCGCCTGGGTGAGCCAAGCGGCCAGCAGCAGCGTCGAGGGGGAGTCCGGGGCACCGTCCACGGTGACCGACCGGATCTCGCGCGGATCCTGGTCGTCCAGGATCGCGGCGAGCTGGTTCCGCCACAGGGTGAGGCGGGTCCACGCCAGGTCGGTGTCCCCGGCCCGATGGCCGTCTCGGCGGGCCCAGAGGGCGCGTTCGGCATAGGGGGACGCGGCGGTGTCCGTGATGCGGCGGTGCGCCAGCCGGCCCAGCGGGGTCTCGGAGGGCACGTGCGGAGCGACCCCCGGCCACCAGACCACGATCGGCGCGTCCGGCAGCAGCAGGGCGGAGACGAGGGCCTCGGTCGGCTCGGCATTGGCGCCGTGGCACGCCAGCACCACCACGTCCGAGGCGCCGGCGTCCCCGCCGACGCGGATCTCGGCGTCGAGCCGGTTCTGCGCGGTGCGGTCGCCGAGGGCCAGCACGATGATGCGGCAGGGGTGTTCGAGGGACGCGGCGTTCGCGGCATCGAGCGCCTTCTCCACGCCGTCGAGATCCGTGCTGATCACGAGGGTCAGCACGCGGCCGAGGGTGACCACCCCGCCGGCCTCGCGCAGCCGGGTGATGCGCTTGGCCACCTCCGAGGTGGTGGTGTCCTCCATGCGGATCTTCACGGGCGCCTCCATTGCCGGCCGTCGCGGATGAGCAGGTCGTGTGCCGAGGGCGGCCCCCAGGAGCCGGGGTCGTAGGGCTCGGGCTGGCCGGGCATCGATTCCCAGTGCTTCACGAAGGGGTCCACGATGCGCCAGGACAGCTCCACCTCGGCCTGGCGGGGGAACAGCGGCGGCTCGCCCAGCAGGACGTCCAGGATCAGCCGCTCGTAGGCCTCCGGCGAGTCCTCGGTGAAGGCGTGGCCGTAGCCGAAGTCCATGGTCACGTCACGGACCTCGGACTGGGTGCCGGGCACCTTGGAGGCGAATCGCAGGGTCACGCCCTCGTCCGGCTGCACGCGGATCACCACGACGTTCTGGCCGAACTCGTCACCCGGGCGCACGGGGAACAGCAGGTGCGGCGGCTGCTTGAAGACCACGGCGATCTCGGTGACGCGGCGCCCCAGGCGTTTGCCGGCGCGCAGGTAGAACGGCACGCCCTGCCAGCGGCGGGTCCGGATGCCGACCTTGAGGGCGGCGTAGGTCTCGGTGGTCGATGCGGGGTTGAAGCCCTCCTCGTCCAGGAAGCCGGTGACCTGCTCGCCGCCCTGCCAGCCGGAGGTGTACTGGCCGCGTGCCGAGGCGGCCTCGATCTCCCGCGGATCGGAGGGCACCTCGACCGCGGCGAGGATTTTCTCCTTCTCGGCCCGCAGGTGGTCCGCGTCGAAGGAGAGGGGCTCCTCCATGGCAGTCAGGGCGAGCAGCTGCAGCAGATGATTCTGGATGACGTCGCGGGCGGCGCCGACGCCGTCGTAGTAGGAGGCGCGGCCGCCGATGCCGATGTCCTCGGCCATCGTGATCTGCACGTGGTCCACGTGCTCGGCGGACCAGAGCGGCTCGAAGATCCGGTTCGCGAAGCGGAAGGCGAGGATGTTCTGGACCGTCTCCTTGCCGAGGTAGTGGTCGATGCGGAACACCGACTCGGGCGGGAACACGCGCTCGATGACCTCGTTCAACTCGCGGGCGCTGTCCAGGTCATGGCCGAAGGGCTTCTCGATCACCACCCGACGCCAGGCGGCGTCCCGGTCCCCGGAGTCCTCTGCCAGGCCGACCTCCGCCAGCTGGCGGCAGACCTCCTCGAACCAGCTCGGAGGGATGGAGAGGTAGAACGCCGTGTTGGCCCGGGTGCCGCGCGAGGACTCCAGCTCCGTCAGGACCTCCACGAGACGCTCGTAGGCCGCGTCGTCGTCGAAGGCGCCGGAGATGAACCGCAGGCCGCCGGAGAACTGCTGCCAGACGGTCTCGTTGAACGGCGTGCGGGCCCCGGCCTCCACGGCGGCGCGCACGTACTCGGCGAAGTCCGCGTCGGACCACTCACGGCGGCCGAAGCCGACCAGCGAGAACCCCGGGGGCAGCAGGCCCCGGCCGGCGAGGTCGTACATCGCCGGGAGCAGCTTCTTGCGGGCCAGGTCGCCCGTGACGCCGAAGAGCACGAGGGATGACGGACCCGCGATGCGGGTCAGCCGGCGGTCCAGCGGGTCGCGGAGCGGGTTGGACACGGTGGCCCAGCGCTGCGCGCGGGAGGGCTCAGAGCGCATCTGCGGCGGTGCGCAGGGCGGCGATGCCCGCGGTGCGGTCGGTCAGGTGCAGGCGGACCACCGGCAGGCCGTGGTCGGCGAGCACGGCGGCGTCGCCCGAGGCCTGGGCGGCGATGAGACGGCCGAGGGTGAACGGACGCTCCGGGACCTCGAGGTCTGCGGCGGGATCGGCGGTCAGCTGGAGCACCACGGCGTTCGGCCTGCCGCCCTTGTGCAGCTGGCCGGTCGAATGGAGGAAGCGGGGGCCCCAGCCGAAGGTGACCGGACGGCCGGAGGCCTGCGCCAGGACCGGGCGCAGGGCCTCCAGATCGGCGTCGGCGTGGCGGTCCATGTAGGCCTGGACGGTCAGGTAGCCGTCCTCGGGCAGCAGGGCCAGGGTGGAGCGCAGGACGTCCGTGAGCGAGCCGGCGTCGGCGTCGGCGGGCAGGCCGGAGACGGCGATGCCCTCCACCTCGTCGCCGCGCTCCTCGGCGACGACGGGGGAGTCCAGCAGCTCACGGGCGGCGGCCTTGGCGGCCTCCACGTCCGGCTGGTCGAACGGGTTGATGCCCAGCAGTCGGCCGGCGACGGCGGTGGCCACCTCGAAGACGAGCAGCAGGGCGCCGAGCGAGCCGGAGACGACCACGCCGTGGGCCGAGGCGGCGACGCCGTCCAGGTCTCCGGAAAGGACCACCTGGAGCAGGTCCGCGGCGTCAGACGAGGTCTCAGGGGCGCCGTCGTCGACGACGACCGGCACCAGGCCCACGCCCTGCTTGCCCGTGGACTCGGCGATGAGCTGCTCGGCCCAGTCGCCGAAGCCGACGATGCCCGAACCGGCGTCCGAGACGATCAGCTTGTCCCTCAGCGGCAGGGTGCCGCCGAGCGCGGCGCCGAGCTGCAGGCCCGGGTTGTCCGCGTCGTCCTCGGTGAGCAGGTCGAGCACGGATTCGGCGTCGTCAAGCAGGGTCTCGACGTCCACCCCGGCGAGCCCGGCCGGGACGAGGCCGAAGGCGGTGAGCGCGGAGTAGCGTCCGCCGACGGTCGGATCGGCCGTGAAGACAGCCCGGTAGCCGGCCTCCACGGCGGTCTGCTCGAGCGGCGAGCCCGGGTCGGTGACCACGACGATCCGGGAGGCCGCGTCGATGCCCGCGGCGGTGAACGCCTCGGCCATGATGCGGCGCTGGGAGTCGGTCTCCACTGTGGAGCCGGACTTGGAGGAGACCACCAGGACGGTGCGGTCCAGGTCGGTCAGTGCCGCGCGCACCTGGTCCGGGTCGGTGGAGTCCAGCACGGTGAGCTCCTTGCCGGCGGTGCCGGCGATGACCTCCGGGGCCAGGGACGAGCCGCCCATGCCGGCGAGGACGACCCGGTCCACGCCCTCGCCGCGCAGCGTCTCCGCCAGCTCGGAGATCTGCGGCAGCAGCGGACGGGAACGGGCGACCGCATCGATCCAGCCCAGACGCTTCGAGGACTCCTCCTCGGCGGCCGGCCCCCAGAGCGTCGGGTCCTCTGCGGCGAGGCGGGAGGCGAAGCGCTCCTCGACGAGGGTGGGGACGTGACGGTCGACGGCGTCGAGTGCGGCGCCGGTGGCGCTCAGTCCGAGGGTGCTCATGGCGTGCTCCTTCTGGTTGCGCGGTGCGCGTGGCGAGTCGGTGCGGGCGGTGGGCGGTCAGCGGGTGCGGCGGGAGGCCAGGCCCTCGGACACGGAGTCCAGGAGCTGTTCCCAGGCGGTCTCGAACTTCTCCAGGCCCTCGGCCTCGAGGACGTCCACGACCTCACGATAGGAGACCCCGGCGTGGCCGATCGCGTCGAGGTGGGCGTCGGCGTCGGCGTAGCCGCCGGGGATGACCGCCGGGACGATCTCACCGTGGTCGGCGACGGCCTCCAGGGTGGCCGCGGGCATGGTGTTCACGCAGCGCTCGGCGACGAGCTCGGTGACGTAGAGCGTGTCCGGCAGCGCGGGGTCCTTCACACCGGTCGAGGCCCAGAGCGGGCGCTGCACCGGGGCGCCGGCGGCCTCGAGGAGGCGCCAGCGCTCGGTCTGCAGGGACTCGTCGAAGATGCGGTACGCCAGGCGGGCGTTCGCCACCCCGGCCCCGCCCTTGAGCCGCACGGCGTCGCCGCCGATCTGCTCGAGGCGGCGGTCCACCTCCGTGTCCACGCGGGAGACGAAGAACGAGGCCACCGAGTGGATCCGGGACAGGTCCCGGCCCCGGGAGCGCGCCTGCTCGAGTCCTGACATCCAGGCGTTGACGACCTCTCGGTAGCGTGGCAGCGAGAAGATCAGCGTGACGTTGACGCTGATGCCCTCGGCCAGCACGGCGGTGACGGCCGGCAGACCCTCCACGGTCGCGGGGATCTTGATCATGACGTTCTGCCGCCCGATCCTCTCGGCGAGCTCGCGCGCCTGGCGGATGGTGCCGGAGGTGTCCCGGGCCAGCCGGGGGTCGACTTCGATGGACACGAAGCCGTCGGCCCCCTCCGTGGCGGCGTGGACGGGCGCGAGCACCTCGGCGGCGCCGGCCACGTCGCGGGTCGTCAGGGCGGTGACGGCGGCGTCTACGTCCGCGCCGGCCGCGGCGAGCTCGTCCAGCTGCGCGGCGTAGACGTCGGCGTCCTCGAGGGCCTTCTGGAAGATCGCCGGGTTGGTGGTCACGCCGGTCACCGACCGGGTCGCAACCAGGTCCGCCAGCGAGCCGTCCACAAGGCGGGCGCGGGACAGATCGTCCAGCCAGACTGAGACGCCCGCGGCCGCGAGGGTCGCGGTGTTCGGGTTCTGTGCTGCCTGCTCGACCATGCTCAGGACTCCTTCCGCTCCGCCAGCAGGTCCTGCGCGACGGAGACGATGTTCTCGGCGGTGAAGCCGTACTTCTCGAAGAGGCGCTCACCGGAGGCGGACTCGCCGTAGTGCTCGAGACTGATCCTGGCGCCTCGGGAGCCTGCGGTGACGGTGTGCTCGAACCAGGGCTGGGCCACGCCGGCCTCGACGGACACGCGCACGGGGGCGGCCGGCCCGTCCGGCAGCACGGCGGCGCGGTACTCCACGTCCTGCTCGGCGAACCACTCCAGGCACGGTGCGGACACCACGCGGGTGGGGATGCCGGCGGCCTGCAGCTGTTCGCGGGCCGCAACGGCGAGCTTCACCTCGGAGCCGGTGGCGACCAGCAGCACGCGGGCGTCGGCGGCGTTGCCCTCGGCGTCGGCGCCGTCCACGAGCACGTAGGCGCCGCGAGCGACCTCGGAGGCCTCCGCGAATCCGTCGCCGCGGGGCAGGACCGGCAGGCTCTGACGGGAGAGGATGAGGCCGGCGGGACGGTCCGGACGGTTCAGCACCGTGTGCCAGGCCCAGGCGGTCTCGTTCGCGTCCGCCGGGCGGACGACGTCCAGGTTCGGGATGGCCCGGAGGGAGGCGAGGTGTTCGACCGGCTGGTGGGTGGGTCCGTCCTCGCCCAGTCCGATGGAGTCATGGGTCCACACGAAGACGGAGCCGACGCCCATCAGGGCCGCCAGGCGCACCGCGGGGCGCTGATAGTCGGAGAAGGTGAGGAACGTGCCGGCGTAGGCGCGGGTGAGGCCGCCGAGGGCGATGCCGTTGACGATGCATCCGGCGGCGAACTCGCGGATGCCGAAGTGCAGGGTGCGGCCGTACGGGTGTCCGGCCCAGGCCTTCGTGGACCTGTCGGCCGGGATGAACGAGGGCTCGCCCTTCATGGTGGTGTTGTTGGAGCCGGCGAGGTCGGCGGAGCCGCCCCAGAGCTCGGGCATGACGTCGGCGAGGGCGGTGAGCACCTCTCCGGACGCGGCACGGGTGGCGACCTCCTTCGAGCCGGGCTCCCACCTGGGCAGCGCGTCCTCCAGGCCCTCGGGCGTCCGGCCGGCGGCGAGGCGGTCGTAGAGCCGGGCCTTCTCCGGGCACGCCTCACGCCAGGCAGCGAAGGCCTGGTCCCACGTCGCGCGGTAGGCCGCGGACCGTTCGCCGATCGATCGGGCGTGCTCGAGGAGCCCCGGGTCCACCGCGAACATGGTGTCCGGGTCGAAGCCGAGCTGCTCCTTGACGGCGCGCAGCTCGTCCTCGCCGAGCTTGGAGCCGTGGATGCCGCCGGTGTTCTTCTTCGTGGGGGCGGGCCAGCCGATGACGGTCCGCAGGATGATGATCGAGGGCCTGCCGGTCTCGGCCTTGGCCGCGACGAGTGCCTCGTGGAGGGCGGCGGTGTCCTCGGTGTACTCGGTGACCTCGTGACCGTCGGCGCCGTTGGTCCAGTCCACCTCCTGCACGTGCCAGCCGTAGGCGCGGTAGCGGGCGGCGACGTCCTCGGTGAAGGCGATGTCCGTGTCGTCCTCGATGGAGATGCGGTTCGCGTCGTAGACGACCACCAGGTTCCCCAGCTCCTGGGTGCCGGCGAGCGAGGACGCCTCGGAGGTGACACCCTCCTGGATGTCGCCGTCGCCGGCGACGACGAAGACGTGGTGGTCGAAGGGCGAGGTTCCGGCCGGAGCGTCCGGGTCCAGGAGGCCGCGCACGCGACGCTGGTCGTAGGCGAAGCCCACGGCGGAGGCGAGACCCTGGCCGAGCGGGCCGGTGGTCATCTCGACGTGGTCGGTGGTGTGGTTGACCTCGGGGTGGCCCGGGGTCTTGGAGCCCTCGGTGCGCAGTGCTTCGATGTCCTCGAGCTCAAGTCCTGCACCGGCGGCGAACAGCTGCAGGTACAGCGTCAGCGAGGAGTGGCCGGCGGAGAGGATGAAGCGGTCCCGGCCGGCCCAGTGCGGGTCGGACGGGTCGATGTGAAGGACGTTCTGGAAGATCTCCCAGGCCACGGGGGCCAGGGACATCGCGGTGCCGGGGTGGCCGTGGCCGGCCTTCTCCACGGCGTCGGCGGCGAGCACGCGCAGCGTGTCCACCACGGCCCGGTCCTTCTCCCCGTAGACGTGGCCGCGGGCCGGCCGGGTCCGGTCGAGGGCGGGGCGGGCGATGGACTCGTTCACGTCGGAACTCCTCACGGGCGGGCGATCTCTGTCCACGGCGCTCCCACCGGTCGCTCGGCCGGTGCGGACACGCCGCCGCGGCAAGCCTATCGCCCGAGACTGCGCGGGATCGCCCCCTGCCCGCCCGGCGGACACCATCCGCGGTACACTGGAGGTTGGCCCATCTGCACTCACCGTGCCTGCGCGCCGGTAGTGCGTCCAGCGGGCCGCCCCCGTCCCCGCCCCCGTGAAGAAGTCGATGTCATCCACCGTGGAGTCGCCCGTGACCGCCGTTGACCGCACCGCCGAAGCCGAGCAGCACCCCGGCCGCGTCGCCGGCGAACCCGTCGGCTTCAAGCGCAAGGCGCGCGCCTACTGGGAGCTCACCAAGCCGCGTGTCATCGAGCTGCTGCTGGTGACCACGCTGCCGACCATGATCTTCGCCCAGCGCGGCTTCCCGGACGTGTTCGTCATGCTCTCCACCCTGGTGGGCGGCGCGATGGCCGCAGGCGCCTCGGGCGCGTTCAACTGCTACATCGACCGGGACATCGACCGCATCATGAAGCGCACCGAGCGTCGTCCGCTGGTGACCGGTGAGGTGTCACCGCGCGAGGCCCTGGTGTTCTCGTGGGTGCTCACCGTCCTGTCCCTGGTGATCCTCACCGTCGGCGCCAACTGGCTCGCCGGCCTGCTGGGCGCGGCGGCGATCTTCTTCTACGTGGTCGTCTACTCGCTGATCCTCAAGCGCCGCACCGAGCAGAACATCGTGTGGGGCGGCATCGCCGGGTGCTTCCCGGTGCTCATCGCCTGGGCCGCGGTCCGCGAGACGATCGAGTGGCCCGCGATCATTCTGTTCGTGGTGATCTTCCTGTGGACTCCGCCGCACTACTGGCCGCTGTCCATGAAGTACAAGCGCGACTACCAGGCCGCCGACGTCCCGATGCTCGGCGCCACCGCCTCCGCGCACCACGTCTCCAACCAGGTCGTCCTCTACGCGTGGGCCACCGTGGCCTGCTCGCTGCTGCTCGTCCCGCTGGGCTGGGCCGGCATCGTGTACACGGTGGTGGCCGTGGGCGTGGGCGGCTGGTTCGTCTGGGAGTCGCACGTGCTGCAGCGTCAGGCGACCCGCAGCGACTTCGAGGACCGCAAGGCCATGAAGGTCTTCCACCTCTCGATCTCCTACCTGACCCTGCTGTTCATCGCGCTGGCTGTGGACCCGTTCGTGGGCGCCCCGCTGATGACCTTCGGCGGCTGAGCCTCCCCGCCTGATTCCCGACGACGGCCCCTCGCCTCACGCCGGCAGGGGCCAGTCGCGTGTCTCCGCCCCCTGGAAGCCCTCGTTCCGAAACGGAGCATGCCTGGCGCGCTCTGGTTCGGATCGAGCGCAACCGGCCTGGCGCCGCAGACACGGCCCGGCGTCTTCGATCCGAACGAGAGCGCTCCTCGCAGGCCCTGGATCGGATCGAGCGCACGTGTGTGGCGGGGCTGGGGTGGCACGGTGCCT
>NZ_KV809431.1:85527-126407 GCF_001812555.1 Micrococcus sp. HMSC067E09
GCTGGGGTGGCACGGTGCCTTCGATCCGAACGGGAGCACTCCTTGCAGGCCCTGGATCGGATCGAACGCACGGGTGTGGCGGGGCTGGGGTGGCACGGTGCCTTCGATTGTGGCGGGGCTGGGGTGGCACGGTGCCTTCGATCCGAAGGGGAGCGACCCTTGCATGCTCTGGATCGGATCGAGGGCACAGGTGTGGGAGGGCAGGCTGGGGCGGGTCGGTGCTCACCCCCCCCAACACACACGGACGGCGGTCAGCCTCCGGACGCGGACCCCCGGACGCGGGACGGCCCCTCACCCGGGTGAGAACTGCTCCCCGTCTCCTGGAACTGGATATCCAGTCCAAGAAACGGGGAGCAGTTCAGTGTGGGTGAGAGGCCGTCCTGCGGAGGTCGGAGCGCCGGCCTCAGGCGAGCGGGGCGCCCGGGGTGACGTAGCGGCTGGTCTGGCGCTGCCATAGGGAGGCCATGGCGCCGATGGTCAGCACGGAGCCGAGCATGTGCAGAAGGACCAGTCCCTCCGGCAGACCGGTGAAGTGCTGCCAGTAGCCGATGGCGCCCTGGTAGACGATGACCCCCAGCATCATCAAGGTGGTGCCACGCTGGGCCTTGGAGGAGCCGGCGGTCCTGAACACGAGCACGGCGGTGACGATCGCGGCGATCACGAGCGGGTAGACCGGGATGGCGTGCAGGCGGGTGATCATCACGGCGTCGAAGCCGTGGCGGGCGGCATCCGGGTCGCCGGAGTGCGGGCCGGTGCCGGTCACCACGGTGCCGATGGCCACCATGACGGACGCGAGGATCAGCACGATCCACGCGCCGAGGCGGGTGCCGGAGGTGGTGGCGCCGTCCACGAGGGCGTAGCCGCCGCCATGGTTGCGCTCGTCCCTCACCCGCTGGCAGATCATCGCGGCGATGAAGATCATGATCGCTGAGGCCACGAAGTGCGCGCCCACGATCCACGGGTTCAGCTGGGTGAGCACGGTGATGCCGCCGATACCGGCCTGCACTGCCACGCCCACGAGCAGGCCCAGAGCGAGGCGGAACAACTCACGGTGGCTCTGCCGCAGACGCCACAGCAACATCACGAGCCCGAGCGCCAAAAAGCCCAGCAGCCCGGTGAGCGTGCGGTTGCCGAACTCGATGACGCCGTGGATGCCCATCTCCGCGGTGTTCACGAGCGACTCGGGGGTGCACTTCGGCCATGTGGGGCAGCCCAGCCCCGAGCCGGTGAGGCGGACGGCGCCGCCGGTGAGCACGATGCCCATGTTCGCGGCCAGGTTGGCCACGGCCAGTACGACCGTGCCCTTGGTGATCGCCGTGGGCAGCCAGTCGGGTCCGGTGGCGAGCTCGGCACCGTGGAGCGGTGCGGCGGGGCGGTCGGTGACGGTCACGTCTGCCGTCCTTTCGTCTCGGGTGCGGCGCTCGTGCACGCCGCGGTGGTCTGTTCGTTGGGGGCGCCGTCGTCAGGGGCGCCAGCGGAAGAGTCTTAGGCACAGCAGCACGCCGGCCGCGGACCAGACGAGCAGGACGGCGAGGGCGCCGAGGTCCCAGGTGCCGTCGATGAACGCCGTGCGCAGGCCCTCGCCGAGGGCGCCGGAGGGCAGCAGCCCGATCCAGTCCCAGCGCGGCGGGAAGACGGTGCCGCCGAGGGCGCCGAAGAGCACCCAGAGTAGGTTCGCCGCGGCCAGGGTCGCCTCGGGGCGCGCCGTTCCCGCCAGCAGCAGGGCCAGAGCGGTGAATGCCACGGCGCCGGTGCCGACGGTCACCAGGCCGGGGAGGATGCCGGACAGCGCGGGCGACCAGCCCAGGGCCAGCGCCACGCCGCCGATCACGACGACCTGCACCGCCAGCTGGGCCAGCACGGCCAGCGCCTTGCCGAGCACGAGCCCGGCGGTGCCCAGCGGGGTGGTGGCCAGGGCGGCGAGCACGTCGTAGCGGCGCTCGAAGCCGGCGGCGATCGCCGTCGAGGTGAAGGCCGAGCTCATGACGGCCAGCGCCAGCACACCCGGGGCGGCGACGTCCACGCCGCTGCGCCCCGGGGTGTCCAGCAGGCCGGTGACGTGGACGCCGAGCAGGGCCAACAGCGGCAGCACGAGCGTGACCAGGAGCTGCTCGCCGTTGCGCAGCGCCGTCCCGGCCTCCAGGCGTGCCTGGGCGAGGATGCGGGCCGGCAGCGAGGCGGGGGCGGCCGTCGACGAGAAGGCGACGGGACCGTCGTCGTGCCTGAGGCGGTCACGGGCGGGGGCGCTCATCGGCTGACCTCCTCGAGGACGGCCTCCAGGCGCTGGGAGGCGCGGTCCCAGCGGCGCGGGAACAGGTCGTGACTGGCCCATCCGGCGGCCACGGCGGCCATGGCGGCGGGGGAGTCCACACCAACCACCCGGGCGGTGGTCCCGTCCTGCCCCAGGCGCACCTGGACCGCGGCGTGCGGGTCCTCGGCCCAGGCGGCCACGGTGCGCGGGTCCGCGTCGCCGAAGTCCACGTCCACCACGTCACCGGCGCCGATGCGGGTGAGCTCCGCGAGCGTGCCACGGCGGACGATCCGGCCGTCGGCGAGGATGGCGACGTCGTCGGCCAGGCGTTCGGCATCGTCCAGCAGGTGGGTGGTGAGCACGACGGCGGCACCGCGCTCGGTCTGCTCGCGCACCACGTCCAGCACGAGCGGACGGGTCTGCGGGTCGAGGCCGGCGGTGGGCTCGTCCAGGAACAGCAGATCCGGCCGGCCGATCAGGGCGGCGGCGAGGGCCACACGCTGGCGTTGGCCGCCGGAGAGGCGGCGGATGCCGCGGTCGGCACAGGAGGTGAGGTCGAGGCGCTCGAAGAGGTCGCGGGCCGGGATCGGGTCCCGGTGGAGCCTGCCGACATGCTCCACGAACCGTCGCGCGGACAGCGACGGCGGCAGCCCGCCGTCCTGCCACATCACGCCCACCCGTGCGCGCAGGTCGGCTCCCGCCCGCCAGGGGTCACGGCCGAAGACCCGGACGGTGCCGCCGTCGGGCCGGTCGGTGCCGTGGCAGATCGCCAGGGTGGTCGACTTCCCGGCACCGTTGGGTCCCAGCAGCACGGTGACCGTGCCTCGGCGCGCGGTGAGGTCGACGCCGTGGAGCACAGCGGTCCGACGCCGGCCGCGGCCCAGCGTGCGCTGCACGTCGTGCAGGCGCAGGGCGGGCTCGGCTGAGGGGACGTCCGAGGTCAGGGCGACAGAGGGCACCCACCCAGTCTACGTTCACCCTCCCGCGCGGGCGGGTGTGGGCTGCTGGTGTGGCAGGTCTCACGAAGGCCCCGCCGACCGGCGCGCTCACTCCCCGACGCCCGGCGCGCTCACTCCCCGCCGCCGTCCGGTCGACCCCGCCACGGGCCGCCACACCGCCCCGCCGAGGGGATAGGCGCTCCTTACTTGGGCGACCCCCGTCGAATAGGCCACTATGGACTTGTGTATTCGGACGAGTCTGCCCCCATGCCGGGACCGTTTCCGGCGGAAGGCACGCGTGAGCGTGTCCTGCAGCTCGTGCTCACCCGCGGACCGGTCAGTGCGGCCGAGATCGGGCGTGAGCTCGAGCTGACCGCCGCCGCGGTCCGACGCCACCTCGACGCCCTCGAGACCGAGGGCCTGGTCGAGGTCAAGCTGGTCAAGCCCTCCCGGGGCGCCGGGCGTCCCTCGCGGCGCTACGTCGTCACCGAGCGGGCCCAGACCAGGCTGGCGGACGCCCATCTCGCCGTCGCCACCGACGCCCTCGCGCGTCTGGCTGAGCTCGGCGGGGAAGAGGAGCTGCGTGCCGTGGCCCGCCGGTCCTTCGCTGACGTCGAGGAGCGCTTCCTCGCCGCCGTCGGGGACCGGGAACCGGACCTGGGTGAGCGCACCGAGATCCTGACCCGGGTGCTGGACGGGCTCGGCTACGCCAGCTCGCTGCGCCATGTGGGCGAGGGCATGGCACCCACCCTGCGCGCCGCACAGGTCTGCCAGGGACACTGTCCCCTGCAGGGCCTGCCCACCCGGTTCCCGGAGTTCTGCGACGAGGAGACCGCGCTGTTCGCGCGCCTGCTCGACGTGGACGTCCGGCGCCTGTCCACCCTCGCGACCGGCGGCCACGTGTGCACCACGCACGTGCCCACCGGCCGCCACTTGACCGCCCCCGCCCACGACTGACCCGAGAAGAAGACGAGGAGAGGCTGAGATGACCGATCAGATCCTCCAGAAGGACGTCTCGGAGACCACCGACCCCGGTGTGATCCAAGAGATCCTCGAGAAGAACCCCGAGCTGAACGCCATCGGCGCGTACCAGTACGGCTGGCACGACGCCGACGCCGCGGGCGAGGCCGCCCGTCGCGGCCTGAACGAGGAGGTCGTGCGCGACATCTCCGGCAAGAAGGACGAGCCGGAGTGGATGCTCAAGACCCGCCTCAAGGGCCTGAAGTACTTCGACCGCAAGCCGATGCCCGCCTGGGGCCCGGACCTGAGCGGCATCGACTTCGACCAGATCAAGTACTTCGTGCGGTCCACCGAAGGCCAGGCGAAGACCTGGGAGGACCTGCCGGAGGACATCCGCAACACCTACGAGCGCCTGGGCATCCCGGAGGCCGAGCGCGACCGCCTGGTCGCCGGCGTCGCCGCCCAGTACGAGTCCGAGGTCGTCTACCACCAGATCCGTGAGGACCTGGAGGAGCAGGGCGTCATCTTCCTGGACACGGACACCGGCCTGAAGGAGCACCCGGAGATCTTCGAGGAGTTCTTCGGCTCCGTGATCCCGGTGGGCGACAACAAGTTCGCCTCCCTGAACACCGCCGTGTGGTCCGGCGGCTCCTTCGTGTACGTCCCCAAGGGCGTCCACGTGGAGATCCCGCTGCAGGCCTACTTCCGCATCAACACGGAGAACATGGGCCAGTTCGAGCGCACCCTGATCATCGCGGACGAGGACTCGTACGTGCACTACATCGAGGGCTGCACCGCGCCGATCTACAACTCCGACTCGCTGCACTCGGCGGTCGTGGAGATCGTGGTGAAGAAGAACGCCCGCGTCCGCTACACCACCATCCAGAACTGGTCCACCAACGTGTACAACCTGGTGACCAAGCGTGCCGTCGTCGAGGCCGGCGGCACCATGGAGTGGATCGACGGCAACATCGGCTCCAAGGTGACCATGAAGTATCCGGCCGTGTACCTCACGGGCGAGCACGCCACCGGCGAGACCCTCTCGGTCGCCTTCGCCGGCAAGGACCAGCACCAGGACACCGGTTCGAAGATGGTCCACATGGCCCCGCACACCTCCAGCGCCATCGTGTCCAAGTCCGTGGCCCGCAACGGCGGCCGCGCGGCCTACCGCGGCCTCGTCCAGGTCAACGAGGGGGCGACGAGCTCCGCCAACTCGGTGGTCTGCGACGCCCTGCTGGTGGACACGATCTCCCGCTCGGACACGTACCCGTACATCGACATCCGCGAGGACGACGTCACCCTCGGCCACGAGGCCACCGTCTCCCGCGTCTCCGAGGAGCAGCTCTTCTACCTGATGAGCCGCGGCCTCTCCGAGGACGAGGCCATGGCGATGATCGTGCGCGGCTTCATCGAGCCGATCGCGCGCGAACTGCCCATGGAGTACGCCCTCGAGCTGAACAAGCTGATCGAGCTGCAGATGGAAGGATCGGTGGGCTGAGCCATGACCACGACCGACAACACCACCCTCGGCGCCGAGTCGCCGCTGATCCCGGGCATGGGCGAGGAGGGCGAGAAGCTCACCGTCACCCAGGCCACGGCCGCCCCGGCCCGTCGTGCCACCCAGGGTGTGGACTCCCGCGGCTCACGCCCGGTGTCCCGCGAGCTCTCCGCCTTCCCGGTGCTCACCGGCCGCGAGGAGGACTGGCGCTTCACCCCGCTCAAGCGCCTGCAGGGCCTGCACCTGCCGGACGGCGATGAGGGCCGCCTCACCGGTGCCGCCCCGTCCGTGACCGTCTCCGAGCTGGAGGGCGTCCGCGTGGAGACCGTCTCCCGCGACGACTCCCGTCTGGGCACCGTCCACACCCCGGAGGACCGGGTCTCCGCCGCCGCGTGGAACTCGTTCTCCGAGGCCACCGTCGTGACCGTCTCCGGCGAAGTCTCCGCCCCGGTGCGCATCGACGTGGTCGGCACCGGCACCGAGGCCGCCGCCTCCCACCTGAAGGTGGTCGTGGAGGCGAACTGCCGTGCCGACGTGGTGATCACCCACAAGGGCTCCGCCGTGCTGGCCCAGAACGTCGAGTTCGAGCTGGCCCGCGATGCGGCACTGAACGTCACCTCCATCCAGGCCTGGGACGCCGGCTCCGTGCACGTGTCCTCCCAGCAGGCCTCGGTGGACACCGGCGCGCACTTCAAGCACGTCGCGGTGACCTACGGCGGCGACCTGGTGCGCCTGACCCCGACCGCCCGTTTCGCCGACGAGCGCGGCGAGGCCGAGCTCTACGGCCTCTACTACGCGGACGCCGGCCAGCACCTCGAGCAGCGTCTGTTCGTGGACCACAACCGTCCGAACTGCGTCTCCAACGTGCTCTACAAGGGAGCGCTGCAGGGCCAGGACGCCCACACCGTGTGGGTCGGCGACGTGCTGATCCGAGCCGAGGCCGAGGGCACGGACACCTATGAGAAGAACCAGAACCTGCTGCTGACCGACGGCGCCCGCGCCGACTCGGTGCCGAACCTGGAGATCGAGACCGGCGTCATCGAGGGCGCCGGCCACGCCTCTGCCACCGGCCGCTTCGACGAGACGCAGCTGTTCTACCTCATGGCCCGCGGCATCGGCGAGGACGAGGCCCGCAAGCTCATCGTGCGCGGCTTCCTGAACGAGATCATCCAGAAGGTCGGCGTGGCAGACGTGGAGCAGGAGCTCACGGACGTCATGGAGGCCGAGCTCAAGATCGCCTCGCTCTGAGGCAGCCCTCCCCACCACACACTTTCTTCAGAATCAGGAGTACACACACATGGCAACCCTGGAGATCAAGGACCTCCACGTCCAGATCGAGACCGAGAACGGCCCCAAGGAGATCCTCAAGGGCCTGACCCTCACCCTGAGCACCGGCGAGACCCACGCCATCATGGGCCCGAACGGTTCGGGCAAGTCCACCCTCGCCGCCACCATCGCCGGCCACCCGCGCTACGAGGTCACCTCGGGCTCCATCACGCTGGACGGCGAGGACGTCCTGGAGATGGAGGTCGACGAGCGCGCCCAGGCCGGCCTGTTCCTGGCCATGCAGTACCCGGTCGAGATCCCGGGCGTCACCATGACGAACTTCCTGCGCACCGCCAAGACCGCCCTGGACGGCGAGGCCCCGTCGCTGCGCCACTGGACCAAGGACGTCAAGGGTGCCTTCGAGGCCCTGCAGATCGACCCGGCCTTCATGAACCGCAACGTGAACGAGGGCTTCTCCGGCGGTGAGAAGAAGCGCGCCGAGATCCTGCAGCTCGAGCTGTTCAAGCCGAAGTTCGCCGTCCTCGACGAGACCGACTCCGGCCTCGACGTGGACGCCCTGCGCATCGTGTCCGAGGGCGTGAACCGCGCCCAGGCGGCGAACGAGATGGGCACCCTGCTCATCACCCACTACACCCGCATCCTCAACTACATCAAGCCGGACCACGTGCACGTGATGGTCGACGGCCGTGTGGTGGAGTCGGGCGGCCCGGAGCTCGCCGACCAGCTCGAGGCCGAGGGCTACGCCCGCTTCGAGCAGGCCGTGGCCGCGGGGGCCTGACATGACTGCTGACCGTACTCCCGTCGAGGACGTGCGCGAGGCGATCAAGGACGTCATCGACCCGGAGCTGGGCGTGAACGTGGTGGACCTCGGTCTGCTGTACGGCCTCCACTATGCGGACGACGGCGCCCTGATCGTGGACATGACACTGACCACCGCGGCGTGCCCGCTCACCGACGAGATCGAGGACCAGGTCTCCCGGGCGATCGGCACGATGGTGGACGAGTGGCGCCTGAACTGGGTCTGGATGCCGCCGTGGGGTCCGGAGCGGATCACCGAGGACGGCAAGGACCAGATGCGCGCCCTGGGCTTCAACATCTGAGTGACCGCGTCACGACGACGGCCCCTCGCCTTCCAGCCGAAGGCGAGGGGCCGTCTCGTCGTCGGGCGGGCACAGCGACCTCGGTCCCGTCCCGGCGGCAGGTGTCGGGCCGTCGTCGTCCGGGGCCCGTCAGGGCCGGCTCAGAGCTGGTCTGCCGGGATGGAGAGGGTGTCGCACTGGTTGATGTCCGGGTTCGACCGGCCGGACTCGTAGCCGCGCATGAACCAGCGCTGGCGCTGCTCCGAGGTGCCGTGGGTGAAGGCCTCGGGGCGGACCTGGCCGGTGGAGGCCTGCTGGATGCGGTCGTCGCCGACGCTGGCGGCGGCGTCCAGGGCCTGGCGCAGCTGCTCGTCGGAGATCGGCTTCAGGAAGGTCTCGCCGGACTCCGGGTCCACGGTGTGCGCGGCGGAGCCGGCCCACATGCCGGCCATGCAGTCGGCCTGCAGCTCGACGCGCACGATGCCCGAGTCCGGGCCGGTGCGGCCGTCCTGGGAGTAGCGCAGCCAGCCGATGACCTGCTGGATGTGGTGGGCGTACTCGTGGGCCACGATGTACTGCTCGGCCAGCGGGCCGCCCTCGGCGCCGAAGTCGGTCTGCAGGGTGGAGAAGAAGTCGGTGTCGAAGTACATCGACTCGTCGCCGGGGCAGTAGAACGGGCCCATCGCGGAGGAGGCGGAGCCGCACGCGGTGTTCACGCCTCCGGAGAACAGCTCCACGCCCGGCTCCCGGAAGGAGACGTCGCGGTACTGGGACAGATGCTCCTCCCAGAAGGTGTCCGCGGCGATCGTGGTGGCCAGGACACGGCAGTCGGAGCGCTCGTTGGCGTCCGCGCCGGTGCGGCACGAGTCGATCTGCTGCCCCGGGCCGGAGTTCTGGCTCTCGCCGATCTCGCGCTGCTGGTAGGAGCCGCCGCCGATGGTGCCGTCCGGGTTGATGCCGACCTGCTGGGCGAATCCGGGGGCGATGAAGTAGATCAGCACGGCGAGCAGGCCCGCGCCGCCGCCGAGGGCGATGCCCCGGCCGCCGACCCGTCCGCCGCCGAGGACCGCGCCCCGGCCGCCGGAACGTCCACGGCTGTCCCGGGCGCGTCCCGGGTCCAGCTGGACATTGTCGTTGAAGCTCATGCGGTGAGTGTAGACGCACTAGACTGGCCCGGCCTGTGTCCTGCCCTCCGAGACGAAACGAGTGTCCGAGACCCCATGCTGACCGTGACTGACCTGGAGCTTCGCGTCGGTGCCCGCCTGCTGATGGACGAGGTCACCTTCCGGGTGGCGAAGGGCGACAAGGTCGGACTGGTCGGCCGCAACGGCGCGGGCAAGACGACCCTGACGAAGGTGCTCGCCGGCCGTGCCGAGCCCACCGACGGCACCGTGACCCGCTCGGGCCGCATCGGCTACCTGCCGCAGGACCCCAAGGTCGACGACATGGACCAGTCCGGCCGGGACCGGATCCTCTCCGCCCGCGAGCTGGACCAGACCCTGCGCCGGATGCGCGAGGCCGAGCAGCAGATGGCCGCCGCCGCAGACGCCGACCGGGACCGCGCCATGGCCCGCTACGCCTGGCTCGAGGCCGAGTTCTCCGCCCGCGGCGGCTACGCGGCCGAGTCCGAGGCGGCCCGTATCACCTCCAACCTGGGACTGCCGGACCGCGTGCTGGACCAGCCGCTGCACACTCTCTCCGGCGGCCAGCGCCGCCGCGTGGAACTGGCCCGGATCCTCTTCTCGGACGCGGACACGATGCTGCTGGACGAGCCGACCAACCACCTGGACCACGACTCGATCGTCTGGCTGCGGGACTACCTGAAGACCTTCGAGGGCGGGCTGCTGATGATCAGCCACGACGTGGAGCTGATGGAGATGACGGTCAACAAGGTGCTCTACCTGGATGCGAACCGTCAGACCATGGACGTGTACAACATGACGTGGAAGAACTACCTCGCCCAGCGACAGCAGGACGAGGCGCGCCGCCGCAGGGAGTTCGCGAACGCGGAGAAGAAGGCCACCGCGCTGATGGCGCAGGCGGAGAAGATGCGGGCGAAGGCCACCAAGGCCGTGGCCGCCCAGCAGATGATCCGGCGTGCCGAGCGCCTGATGCGCGGTGTGGAGGGCGAGCGTGCGCAGGACAAGGTGGCGGCCATCCGCTTCCCGACCCCCCAGGCCTGCGGCAAGACCCCGCTCACCGCACAGGCGCTGTCCAAGTCCTACGGATCGTTGGAGATCTTCACCGGAGTGGACCTGGCCATCGACCGCGGCTCCCGCGTGGTGATCCTCGGCTACAACGGCGCCGGCAAGACGACGCTGCTGCGTCTGCTGGCCGGGGTGGAGGCACCGGACTCCGGGCGCGTCGTGGAGGGTCACGGGCTCAAGCTGGGCTACTTCGCCCAGGAGCACGACACCCTGGACCAGGAGGCGACCGTGCTGGACAACATGCGTCACGCCGCCCCGCAGCTGGGGGACACCCAGGCCCGGACGCTGCTGGGCTCGTTCCTCTTCCAGGGCGACGACGTGGACAAGCCAGCCCGTGTGCTCTCCGGCGGCGAGAAGACCCGGCTGGCCCTGGCCACCCTCGTGGCGTCCTCGGCCAACGTGCTGCTCCTGGACGAGCCGACGAACAACCTGGATCCGGCCTCCCGCGAGGAGATCCTCAACGCCCTGCGCACCTATGAGGGCGCCATCGTCCTGGTGACCCACGACGAGGGCGCCGTGGAGGCACTGGACCCCGAGCGGGTCGTGCTGCTGCCGGACGCCGTGGAGGACCTGTGGAACGACGAGTACCGGGACCTCATCACGTTGGCCTGATCGGCATCGGGGACGCTCCGGCCTGATCGGGCCCGCCGACCGGTGACGCCGGTCGTACCCGGTGGGCGGGCCTTCAGTCGAAGAGCGCGTCCTCGGCCTCCTCGTCCGTGATCCGCCCGGAGCGGCGGCGCTTCACGCGCTGCCGGCGCGGGTGGTGCTTGGCGGGGATGACGGCGTCGTCACCGGCCTCGGCGGCGTCCTCGAGGTCGTCCCTGTCGTTGCGGGCGCGGGTGTAGGCCATGTAGCCCCAGACGCCGAAGCCCATGAGCGCGAACAGGTACCACTGCAGGGCGTAGGACAGGTGTGGCCCCTCGTCCAGGGTCGGCTGGACCAGCGGCCGGGGTCGCTCGCCCGGGTCGTTGGACTCGGACACCATCTCCCCGTAGGCGCGGTCCGCGACCTCCATGCCGGTCACGCGGCCGATCTGCCGCAGGTCGATGGAGGCCACCTGGCCCTCCGGGGCGTCACGGTCCAGGGTGGGCTCGCCGGGGCGCAGCCGCACCTCGATCTCCTGCTGTCCCTCGGCGGGCGCGGGGATGCTGTCCGGGCGGCCGGGGGAGTTGCCGATCGGCAGCCAGCCGCGGTCCACCACGACGACGGCCCCCTCCTCGGTCTTGAACGGCACCAGCACCTCGTAGCCGGGGCGGCCGGCCCGTGGCCGGTTCCGGACCACGAGGGTGTCCTCGACGAGGTACTCGCCGGAGAGGGTGACCGGGGTCCACTCGTCGTCGGCCTGGAAGTCGGCCACAGGGGCGTCGGCGAAGGGGACCGGGGCGTCGTCGTAGTTCTCCAGCACCCGGTTGATCTGGTTCATCACCTGGATGCGGCGGTCGATCTGCCACTGCGCCAGGTGGTGGCAGGCGAAGGCGAAGAGGATGCATACCACGAACCCGAAGATCCACGGGGCGGTCAGCAGGAAGCGGAAGTCCAGCTTGGTGCGCTGCTGCGCGCCGTACTGCGGCGCGTCGGGGCTCTGGCGGTGCGCCGCGCCGGTGCCGGGGGCGGTCACTCAGCGTCCCCTCCTCGGGTGCTCGGGGTCCGGTCCGCGGTGCTCGCGCGCCCCGCCGCAGCGTCGGCGGGGCAGTCCAGGCCGGGCAGCTCGGCCACGTCCACGGTCTCGCGCAGGAAGCCGCGGTCGGACAGGAAGGCGGTCAGGTGCTCGCGGTGGACGGGGCAAGCCAGCCACGTCTTGCGCCGCTCGGGCGTGTGGATGCGCGGGTTGTTCCAGCGCAGGCCGAACGCGGCCTCCGCGGAGCAGCCGCGGGCGGAGCAGGGCAGCGGGGCGCCGTCGGCGCCGTCAGCGGAGCCGGCCGCGCCGGCGTCCCGGCCACGGGAGGAGGAGCCGGGGGCACCCGGGTGCGCGGCCGTCGTCGTGTCCCGGGCGGCCTCGTCCGGGGAGGACCCGGACATGAGCGAGCCCAGCAGATCGAAGCCGCCGGTCATGCCGCCGGGCCCTTCGTCTGGGCGGAGTCCTCCGGACGGTGCCAGGAGCCGGCGGGCAGGGCGGGGGTGTCTTCGACGACCTCGCCGACCACCACGTCCTGAGCCGTACTCGGCGCGGTGGGCTCGGACGGCTCGGCGGCGAGGGCGGTCGCCTGCGTGGCCGGAGCCTGCATGGTGCCGGGGGAGTAGGGCCGGGCGTTGTTGCTGCCCACCACGGCCACGTAGGGCAGGACGGCGGCGGCTGCGAACAGCACGATCTGCAGCCAGCCGTCGGCGAAGAAGGCGCCGATGAAGCAGCCGGTGCGGATGATCATCTGGATCAGGTACTTCCGCATGCGCTGCTCCCGGTCCGCGGAGCTGGCCTGCGGCGCGGTGGTGACGGACTGGATCGCGGCGGGACCGCAGGCCTCGGCAGCGGACGCAGCCATGACAGCCTCCCTCAGGTCGGTGCAGACGAATCGGGCTCGGACAGGCGTCCATTGTCTCACGCCGGGCGCCACGTAGAGTGGACCCGTACGTCTGCGTGACGGACGCCTCCGCACGGCCCCGGGCCGTCCGGCGCCCGCCGCGCAGTGAACGACGACGTCACCGAACGTGCCGGTCACGGGCCGGCCCAGGATGCAGGAGGACCCGAGCATGGCCGCAGAGAAGACCACCACCGAGGGGCAGACCACGGGCCGCAGCGTCCTGGTCACCGGCGGCAACCGCGGCATCGGCCGGGCGATCGCCGAGGCGTTCCTGGCCAACGGGGACACGGTGGCCATCACCTCCCGCAACGGCGAGGGGCCCGCCGGCGCCCTGGCCGTCGCCTGCGACGTCACCGACTCCGCCTCGGTCGACGCAGCGTTCACGCAGGTCGAGCAGGCCCACGGCCCGGTCGAGGTGCTCGTGGCCAATGCCGGCATCACCAACGACCAGCTGCTGCTGCGCATGTCCGAGGACGACTTCACCTCCGTAGTGGACACCAACCTCACCGGCTCCTTCCGCGTGGTGCAGCGCGCCACCAAGGGCATGATGCGCCTGAAGCGCGGCCGCATCGTCCTGGTCTCCTCCGTGGTGGGCCTGCTCGGCTCGCCCGGTCAGGTGAACTACGCCGCCTCGAAGTCCGGCCTGGTCGGCATGGCCCGGTCCATCACCCGTGAGCTCGGCGCGCGCGGCATCACGGCCAACGTGGTGGCCCCCGGCTACATCGACACCGAGATGACCCAGGGTCTGGACGAGGACCTGAAGAAGCAGTACAAGAAGTCCATCCCGGCCGGCCGCTTCGCCCAGCCGTCCGAGGTCGCCGACGTCGTCACCTGGCTCACCTCGGACCAGGCCGCCTACATCTCCGGCGCCGTCATCCCCGTGGACGGCGGCCTCGGCATGGGCCACTGAGCCCGCGCCCCGCTCCGAGCAGACCCACCAGCCCAGACCACGTCCCAGGAGGGAACATGACCGAGAACACCACCGCCGCCTCCGGCGAGAAGGACCTGGCCGGCAAGGGCGTCGTCGTCACCGGCTCGTCCCGCGGCATCGGCGCGGAGACCGCCCGGCTGCTGGCCGCCCGCGGCGCCGGCGTCGTCGTCAACTACCGCCAGAAGGCTCCGCGCGCGAACAAGGTGGTCACGTCCATCGAGGAGGCCGGCGGCCGGGCCGTGGCCGTGGGAGGGGACGTCACCTCCGCCGAGGACCGCGCCGCGCTGCTGGACGCCGCGGTGTCGACCTTCGGCTCGCTGGACGTGCTGGTGCTCAACGCCTCCGGCGGCATGGAGTCCCAGTTCGGCGAGGACTACGCCATGAAGCTCAACCGGGACGCCCAGGCCGCGTTGGCCGACGCCGCCGTCGAGCGGATGTCCGCCGGCGGCCAGATCGTCTTCGTCACCTCCCACCAGGCGCACTTCATCAACGAGGTGCCCACCATGGACTCCTACGAGCCGGTGGCCCGCTCCAAGCGCGCCGGCGAGGACGCCCTGCGTGAGCGCATCCCCGCGTTCACGCAGAAGGGCATCGGCTTCGTGGTGGTCTCCGGCGACATGATCGAGGGCACCATCACCGCCACCCTGCTCAACCGTGCCGAGCCGGGCGCCATCGAGGCCCGCCGCGAGGCCGCCGGCAAGCTCTACACCGTGGAGGAGTTCGCCGCCGAGGTCGCCGCCCTGGTCGGCCGCACCGACCTTCCGGCCGGCCACACCGAGCTCGTGGGCGGCGCCCGCGACTTCCAGGGCGACCAGCAGGGCTGAGCGGCCTCATCCGGGCGCGTAGCTGAGCTGCCTCATCCGGGCGCTGAGCTCGGCTGCCTCATCCGCGCGCTTACTGGTGAGGACTCACCCTCTGCACCTCACGTTTCAGGTCGGTTGGCGGTGTGTCCTCACCAGTAAGCGGGGAGGTGGGGCACCAGTAAGCGGGGAGGTGGGGCACCGGCGCCGCTCAGAGCCCGAGTATCCAGCGCACGACGGCCAGGTGGGGCACGTCCACGCAGGCGTCGGCGACCTCCCGCAGGGCGGGCTTGCCGCACAGGGCCACGCCGCACCCGGAGGCGGTGAGCAGGTCGATGTCGTTGGCTCCGTCGCCGCAGCCGAGGGTCCCGAGCAGCGGCATCTCGGCCTCGGCGGCCCATTGCCGCAGCATCTGCTCCTTTACGGCGCGGTCCACCACGGAGCCGGCCACCCGGCCGGTGAGGTGGCCGTCGGCGATCTCGAGCTCATTGGCGCAGAACCCGGACAGTCCCCACGCGGCGGCCAGGGGAGCCAGGACCTGGGTGAAGCCTCCCGAGACGGCATAGATCCGACCGCCCGCGCCGGTCACGGCGGCGATCAGGTCCCGGGCACCCGGGGTCGGGCGCACCCGGGCGACGACCTCCTCGATCACCGCCACCGGCAGTCCACCGAGGACCTCCACACGCGCGTGCAGGGACTGCGCGAAGTCGAGCTCGCCGCGCATGGCGCGCTCCGTCACCTCGGCGACCTCGGCCTCGCGCCCGGCGTGGGCGGCGAGCAGCTCGACGACCTCGTCCTGGATCAGGGTGGAGTCCACGTCCGTGACCACGAAGGGCATCGGGGCATCCACCACGTCCGCGGGGACGCGGACGGCATGCCAGCCCTCGGGGGCCTCGGCGGCCGCGGCCCAGTTGTCGGACAGCCAGCGCCAGCCCTCCACGGCCGTGCCCGCTTCGGCCGCGGCCGTCAGGTGCTCGGCGTGCTCGGGCACGCCGGCGGGACGGTCGGGTTCCACGCCCGGCATCGTGCCCGGCGCAGCCTGCCCGGGCACGGCGAAGGACCCGGCCACGGACGCTTTGGAGGGGAGGGCGCCGTCGTCGGGAAGGGGACGGTAGACCACATCACGGACCTGGCTCATACGGCCGATGGTAGGCAGATCGCAGGCCGGGCGGTCCCGTGCGTCGTGACCGGGTCCGCATGGTGGAGGCCACTACAGTGGTCCGCATGAGCACCTCCGCCTCGGACGCCCACCTCCACGACGACCTCTTCGCCCCGGACAGCGACGCCGTCCTGCAGCTGCGCGGGGTGACCGTGCGCCGCGGGACGAAGGCCCTCATCGAGGACGTGGACTGGACCGTCCGCGAGGGCGAGCGCTGGATCGTGATGGGCCCGAACGGGGCCGGCAAGTCGACGCTGCTGCAGGTCGCCGCCGCCCGCATGCACCCGACCACCGGCGACGTCGGCATCCTGGACGAGGTGCTCGGCGCGGTGGACGTGTTCGAGCTGCGTCCGCGCATCGGCCTGTCGTCGGCTCAGCTGGCCCAGCAGGTGCCGGACGGGGAGAAGGTCCAGGACGCCGTGGTGACCGCCTCCTACGGCGTGACCGGCCGCTGGCGCGAGGAGTACGAGGTCGAGGACGAGGGCCGCGCCCTGGCCCTGATCACACAGTGGGGCCTGTCCCGCCTGGCCCACCGCCGCTTCGGCACCCTGTCCGAGGGCGAGCGCAAGCGCGTGCTGATCGCCCGCGCCCTGATGACCGACCCGGAGCTGATGCTCCTGGACGAGCCGGCCGCCGGGCTGGACCTGGCTGGACGCGAGAAGCTCGTGGCCCAGCTGACCGAGGTGGCCGAGGACGAGTTCGCCCCGGCCCTCGTGCTGGTCACGCACCACCTCGAGGAGGTGCCGCCGGGCTTCACCCACGCCCTGCTGCTGCGCGACGGCCAGGTGGTCACGGCCGGTCCCATCGAGCAGACCCTCACCGAAGAGCACCTCTCCGCCGCCTTCGGCATGCCGCTGAAGGTCTCCCAGCACAAGGGCCGGTACGCGGCCGTCGCCGCCTGATGGAGCTGCTGACCGCGGACGTGCTGGGGCTGGAGCTCTGGCAGGTGCTGGTGGTGCTGCTCGCCGGGTTCTGGGCCGGCACCATCAACTCGATCGTCGGCTCCGGCACGCTGGTCACCTTCCCGGTGCTGGTGGCGGTCGGCTTCCCCCCGGTCACCGCTCAGATCTCCAACGCCATGGGCCTGGTGGCCGCCGGCTTCTCCGGCACCGTCGGATACCGGCGGGAGCTGAAGCAGTCGATGGCGGTCGTGCCCGTGCTGACGGTCGCGTCCCTGCTGGGCGGCGTCATCGGCGCCTTCCTGCTGACCGTGCTGCCGGAGCGGGTCTTCGAGATCGCCGCACCGTGTCTGATCGTGGTGGCCCTGGGCTTCGTGGTCTTCCAGCCGCGCCTGAACCGCTGGGTGAAGGCCCGCAGGGCCACCGAGCAGGGGGAGGGACAGCCGGTGGGTGCCTTCGCCGGACCCGTCGACCAGGCCGACGACGTCCCCCGCGGCCCCGTGTCCCCCCTGCTCTGGGCCCTGGTGTTCGGCGCCGGGGTCTACGGCGGCTACTTCGTGGCGGCCCAGGGGGTGCTGCTGATGGGCATCCTCGGTGTCTTCCTCACCGGTCTGCTGGTGCACGCCAACGCGGTGAAGACGTGGCTGTCCCTGTGCGTGAACCTCGTGGCCGCCGTGTTCTACCTGCTCTTCGCCTTCGACCGCATCGACTGGGTGGCCGTGCTGCTGATCGCCGCCTCCTCACTGGTCGGCGGCTCCGTGGGCGCGAAGATCGGCCGCAGGATCTCCCCGACGCTGCTGCGCGGCGTGATCGTGGCCGTCGGTCTGGTGGGCCTGGCCGTGATGCTCCTGCGCCTCGTGCAGGGCTGAGCCGGACGTGGTCGCCTCCGCCGGCACCGCCGCACCGCGTCCCGACGACGGCCGCCTCAGCGTGCTCGTCTCCCGCCGAGACCTGGACTCGCCCGAGCTCGCCCCCTACGTCTGCATGACCGATGCGGCGCTGCGCCGCGCCGCCGATGCCGAGCACGGCGTGTTCCTGGCAGAGTCCACGCCCGTGGTGCGCCGGGCCCTGGACGCCGGCTGCCGGCCGGTGTCCTTCCTGCTGCCGCAGCGGTACCTGGAGACGGCGGCCGAGCAGCTGGCCGACGCGTTCGAGACGTTCCCGGAGGCGCCGGTGTTCACCGGGGACGACGAGCTGCTCAGTCAGCTGACCGGGTTCCACCTGCACCGCGGTGCGCTGGCGGCGATGGAACGGCCGGCGCCGCGTCCGGTGGACGAGGTGCTGGCCGGCGCCCGCCGGGTGCTGGTGGCCGAGGACCTCACCGACCCGACCAACCTCGGAGCGATCGTCCGCTCCGCCGTGGCCCTGGACTGGGACGGGCTGCTGCTCTCGCCACGGGCCGCTGACCCGCTGTACCGCCGCGCGATCCGGGTGTCCATGGGCACGGTGTTCCGGCTGCCCTGGGCGCGAGCGCTGGCGTGGCCGGGGGCCGGCCACTACGGGATGCCGGCCGGGCAGGTGGGGAAGCCGCACCGGGCGCCGGCCACGGACGGACTGGAGGCGCTGCGACGGGCGGGCTTCGTCGTCGTCGCACTCGAGGTGACGGATCAGGCCGTGGCACTGGAGGACCCCGTGCTCGAGCCACTGCGGTACGCCGAGCGGCTGGCGCTGGTGGTGGGTGCCGAGGGGCCAGGCGTGCGAGCCGAGACCCTTGCCCTGTGCGACGTCCACGTGAAGATCCCGATGCCTGCCGGCGTGGACTCGCTCAATGTCGGCGCCGCGGCCGCGGTGGCACTGTGGGAACTGCGCTGTCGTCCGGTATAGTGATGCGCTGGCCGTGCGCGATGTACGGCTGACAGATGTGACCTCTCGAGCGCCCTGGCCAAAACCAGGGGCACTGAACGAAGGACTTTCCATGAAGGCTGACCTGCACCCCGAGTACCGCTACGTGATCTTCAACGATCTGGCCTCCGGCGAGAAGGTGCTGACCCGCACCACCGCCGACTCCGACAAGACCATGGAGTGGGAGGACGGCAACACCTACCCGGTGATCGACGTCGAGATCTCCGCCGCCTCGCACCCGTTCTACACCGGCAAGCAGCGCATCATGGACACCGCCGGCCGCGTCGAGCGCTTCAACGCCCGTTTCAAGGGCTTCGGCGGCAAGAAGTGATCTGAGGCGGCCTGAGCCGCTGGTCCGATCCGCGAAGGGTCCGTCTCCCCTCAGAACGGGGGCCGGGCCCTTCGTCGTGTCCGGGCTGAAACGCGGGTCACCTGGCCTGTGCCGTCCCCGCGCGGGACGGCGGCGCTCGAGCGATAGGCTCGAGGCATGAGCACCCAGCATCACGGCCAGTACAAGGTCCTCGGCGGCAAGCTCGTGCGCGTCGACCTCACGGTGGAGGACGGCGACGTCACTGCCGCGAGCCTCAATGGGGACTTCTTCCTCGAGCCGGACGAGGCGCTGGAGGACATCAACGGCGCCCTCGTCGGCCTCGCCGAGGACACCGAGCACGCCGTGACCGCCCAGCGGGTGCAGGCGGCGATCCGCCCGGGTGCCCAGCTCTTCGGCTTCGACGCCGACGCCGTGGCCACCGCCGTACGCCGCGCCCTCGGCCGGGCCACGGCCTGGGAGGACCACGAGTGGGAGGTCATCGCCCCCACGCCACTGCCGATCCACCAGCACGTGGCCCTGGACCAGATCCTCACCGAGGACGTGGCCGCCGGACGCCGCAAGCCGTTGATGCGCCTGTGGCAGTGGACCGAGCCGGCCGTGGTGATCGGTGCCTTCCAGTCCCTGGCCAACGAGGTCGACGCCGAGGGGGCCGCCGCCCATGACATCCACGTGATGCGCCGCATCTCCGGCGGCGGGGCGATGTTCATGGAGGCGGACAACTGCGTCACCTACTCGCTGTCCCTGCCGCGCTCCCTGGTGGACGGCATGAGCACCGAGGAGTCCTACCCGTTCCTGGACGACTGGACCATGGAGGCCCTCTCCCGCGTGGGCGTGGAGGCGTTCTACCAGCCGCTGAACGACATCGCCACGCCGCAGGGCAAGATCGGCGGTGCCGCCCAGAAGAAGGTCGGCACCCACGGCCTGCTGCACCACGTGACCATGAGCTACGACATCGACGCGGACAAGATGACCCAGGTGCTGCGCATCGGCCGCGAGAAGCTCAAGGGCAAGGGCGTCGCCTCCGCGAAGAAGCGTGTGGACCCGCTGCGCCGGCAGACCGGCAACATGACCCGCCCGGAGATCTGGGAGGTCATGATGCAGGTCTTCGAGGAGCGCTACGGTGCGAAGCGTGTCGAGCTCGACCAGAAGACCCTGGACCGTGCCCAGGCCCTGGCCGAGGAGAAGTTCCTCACCCAGACGTGGCTTCAGCGCGTGCCGTGACGGCCCCGACGACGTGGGCCACCCTCCCCACCGTCCAGAGTGAGCCCCACCGTCCGGAGTGAGGGCGAGACACGGTCACGTTGGTCGATCTCATCACCGTGTCTTCCCCTCACAACGCAGTGATCAGCACCAGAGACGGCCCGCCGCCTTCACTTCAGAAGGCGACGGGCCGTCGTCGTCGACCCCGGCACAGGATCAGATGTGCCGCAGCTCCTCCTGGCGGGACTGGACGCGCAGGCTGCGGCGCAGTGCGTCCGTCTCCTCGATCACCAGGCGGCGCAGGGCGCCCGGGGCGTCCGGGTGCCCGTCGATCCACGCCTGCGCGGCGGCCAGGACGGGGTGCTGCTCCTGCGCGGCCTCGTCGCCGTCCACGGCGTCCTGGTGCAGCGGGAACAGGCCGTGGATGGCACGCGAGGCCAGGCCGTTCGAGCGGGAGGACCACAGCTGCTCGAGCTCGCCGAACAGCGTCTGGCCGTAGCCGGCGGTCAGCTCGCCGGCGTCGGTGGCGAAGCCCTCCGCGGTGGCCGAGAGCAGGTCATTGGACAGGGGCGCGCCCGCTGCGTCCACGCCGGAGATCACGGCGTCCCATGCGGCCTGCTTCACCTGCGCCTCCGGCAGGGCGTTCACGGCCAGGGTGTGGCCGACCACGGTCTTGGCGGTGCGCTGCTCGGCCAGGGCGGTGTCCAGGCCGGCGCGGTCGATGCCGCCGGTGGCCGCCAACGCCTGCAGCACCAGCCAACGGATCTCCGTGTCCACGGCCAGGCCCGGCGCGGCGGCCTCGGCGTCCTGCACGAGGGCCTGCTCCACCTGACCGGCGAGCTCGGCGTCCTTGCGTGCCAGCAGGGCCAGGACGCGGGCGGCGGCGCGCTGCCGGTCCGAGCCGGCCTCGAGCCCGGCCACGTGGCGCAGCAGCAGCGAGCCCAGGCGGGTGCGCAGCCGGGCGCGCTCGTCGGCAGCGGCGTAGAGGGACACGGCCGAGGCGGCCTGGGTCAGCACCTGCGTGTACACGGCCACCGGGGCGATGGTGTCCGCGAGCGCCTCCACGGCGTCCACGAAGGCCGCCACGGACAGCTCGCCGCCGCGGACCATGGCCCACAGGGAGGCCCACACGGTGGCCTGCGCCAGCGGGTCGGCGATGCGGTGGGTGAGCACGGCGTCCAGGGAGATCTGGTCCAGGGACACGGCGGCGTAGGTGAGGTCCTCGTCGTTGGGCAGCACCAGGCGCACGCCGTGCTCCGGAACCTCCAGGCCACGGATCGGGGTGCGCTCGACACCCTCGGCCACGTCCACGGTGACCGAGTCGGTGCGCATCAGGGCACCCGAGGCGTTCGGCTCGTAGACGCCCACCTGCACCACGTGCGGGCGGCGGATCGGTTCGCCGGTGGTGGGGTCCTCGCCGGACTGGACCAGCACCGCGGTGCCGTCCACGATGTCCACGCGCAGCGTCGGCACGCCGGCGGTGTGCAGCCAGGCATCGGCCCAGGCGGACATGTCCCGGCCGGAGGCCTCGGACAGCACGGCCAGGAAGTCCTTCAGCTCGGCATTGCCCCACGCGTGGCGCCGGAAGTAGGTGCGGGCGGCCTGCTCGAAGGCCTCGCGGCCCACATAGGCGGCCAGCTGCTTGAGCACCGACGCGCCCTTGGCGTAGGTGATGCCGTCGAAGTTCTGGCGGGCGGCCTCCAGGTCCACGATGTCCGCCACGATCGGATGCGTGGTCGGGTACTGGTCCTGCACATAGGCCCAGGCCTTGCGCCGGGAGGCAAAGGAGGTCCAGGCCTCGGTGAAGCCGGCGGCCTCGGCGGAGGCGAGGGTGCCCATGTAGTCGGCGAAGGACTCCTTCAGCCACAGGTCGTCCCACCACCTCATGGTCACCAGGTCGCCGAACCACATGTGCGCCATCTCGTGGAGGATGGTGTTCGCGCGACCCTCCAGCTGGGCGCGGGTCGGCGCGGTGTCATGGATGTAGTGCTCGGTGAAGGTCACCAGGCCCGGGTTCTCCATGGCGCCGAGGTTGTACTCCGGCACGAACGCCTGGTCGTACTTGCCCCACTCGTAGGGGACGCCGAAGAGGTCATGGAAGAAGTCCAGGCCGTTCTTCGTGATGGCGAAGACGGCGTCTGCGTCCATGTGCTCGGCCAGTGTCTGCCGGCAGAAGATGCGCAGGTCCACCGGCACGGCCCCGGTGGCCTCGTGGCCGCCCCAGTGGTCCTCGAACACGGCGTAGGGTCCGGCGAGCAGCGTGGTGATGTAGGTGGACTGCGGACGGGTGGCCTGGAAGGCCACGGTGACCGAGCCGTCGTCGTTCTTCGTCCGGGAGGTCTCCGCGCCGTTGGAGGCGAGGACCCACGCGGCGGGGCCGGTGAGGCGGAAGGAGAAGGATGCCTTCAGGTCCGGCTGCTCGAAGTTCGGGAACACACGGCGGGCGTCGGCCGGCTCGTACTGCGTGTACAGGTAGGTCTGGCCGTCGGCGGGGTCCACGTAGCGGTGCATGCCCTCACCGGAGCGGGAGTACAGCGAGGTGCCCCTGAGCACCACGGTGTTCTCCGCGGCCAGGCCGGGCAGGCGGACACTGTTGCGGCCGGCGACCTCGGCGACGTCCAGGGTCACGCCGTTGAGCTCGACGGACTCCACCGAGGCGTTGATCCAGTCCAGCCAGGTCTCCGAGCCCGGCTCGGAGCAGGAGAAGACGAGGGTCGCGGTGACCGGGTACGCCTCGGCCCCCGCGTCCTCGGCGTTCCGGACGTCGACGCAGACGTCGTAGGAGCGCACGGACACGGCGTTCGCGCGCCCACGGGCCTCATCGCGCGTGAGCTCGGCGGTGTCCCAGTCCGGGCGCGGCAGAGCGGAAGTGTTCTCAGACATGCGTCCTATCCCATCACATCAGCCGCCCCGGGCCGTCGTCGGGTCGGGTCTGTCGGGGACACGGCCGGGTCAGGCCGGGACGGCCTGGTTCTTCGGGATGACCGTCAGGCCGGACGCGGTGACCGTGAATCCGCGGGCCTCGTCCTCGGCGCGGTCGAAGCCGATGCGCACGCCCGGCGGAACCACCACGTTCTTGTCCAGGATCGCGTTGCGCACCTGGGCGCCCTCGGAGATCACCACGGAGTCCAGCAGCACGGACTGCTCCACCCATGCCTCGTCGAGGATCCGGCAGTCCGTGGACACCACGGACTGGGCCACGGTGCCGCCGGAGACGACCACGCCCTGGGCCAGCAGCGAGTCCACCGCGGTGCCCGGGCGCTTCGAGGCCGAGCGGACCAGCTTGGCCGGCGGGGACACGGACTGCCGGGTGTACAGCGGCCAGTCCCGGTTGTAGAGGTTGAACTCCGGCACCGGCTGGACCAGGTCCATGTGGGCGTCGTAGTAGGAGTCGAGGGTGCCGACGTCCCGCCAGTAGTGCTGGCAGGAGCGGGCGCCCGGGATCTCGTTGGCGGTGAAGTCGTACACCCCTGCCTCGCCGCGCTCCACGAACCAGGGGATGATGTCCCCGCCCATGTCATGCGTGGAGTCCTCGTCCTCGGCGTCACGGTTCAGGGCCTCCACGAGGGCGTCCGTGTCGAACACGTAGTTGCCCATGGAGGCGAGGAACGCGTTCGGGTCGTCCGGCAGGCCGGGGGTCGAGTCCGGCTTCTCCACGAAACGGTCGATCCGCTGCCGGTCGGACTCCGCGGTCTCGATGACGCCGAAGGAGGAGGACATCTGAAGCGGCTGGCGCACCGCGGCCACGGTGGCCTTCGCGCCCGAGGCGATGTGCTGGTCCACCATCTGCTGGAAGTCCATGTGGTAGACGTGGTCCGCGCCGATCACCACCACGATGTCCGGGCGGGCGTCCTGGATCAGGTTCATCGACTGGTAGATGGCGTTCGCCGAGCCGAGGAACCAGTCCTTGCCGCGGCGCTGCTGCGCCGGCACCGACGCCACGTAGTTGTTCAGCAGGGTGGACATCCGCCAGGTCTCGGAGATGTGGCGGTCCAGGGAATGCGACTTGTACTGGGTCAGCACCACGATCTCGCGGTAGCGCGAGTTCACGAGGTTGGACAGGGCGAAGTCGATGAGCCGGTAGGCACCGCCGAAGGGCACGGCCGGCTTGGCGCGGTCCGCGGTCAGCGGCATCAGACGCTTGCCCTCACCTCCGGCCAGGACGATCGAGAGGACCTTCTTCTGGACCATGGAACGAGGACTCCCTTCCTGCTGGCTGAGATGCCGGCATCGCACCGATGTCCGGTACCGCCAGACTATCGGCACGGTTCGGCGCTGGACTAGGTTGGAGGCGTGCGCATCGACATCGTGAGCAAAGAGTTCCCCCCGGCCGTCTACGGCGGAGCCGGCGTCCACGTCGCGGAGCTGACCCGCGTCCTCGCCGCACGCGCCGACGTCCGCGTCCACGCCTTCGGCGACCCCCGCGACGCCGACTTCCACGGGGCCCAGGTGCTGACCTACCCGACGCCGTCCGGCTTCGAGCAGACCAACGGCGCCGTCCAGACCCTCGCCACCGACCTGACCATGCTCGAGTCGTTCGCCGGAGCGGACGTCATCCACTCGCACACCTGGTACGCCAACATGGCCGGCCACCTCGGCGCCCTGCTGCACGACACCCCGCACGTGCTCTCCGCCCACTCCCTCGAGCCGCTGCGCCCGTGGAAGGCCGAGCAACTCGGCGGCGGCTACCGCGTCTCCAGCTGGGCCGAGTCCACCGCCTACCACGCCGCGGACGCCGTCATCGCCGTCTCCGAGGGCATGCGCAGGGACATCCTGAGGTGCTACCCGCAGGTCGACCCGGCCCGGGTGCACGTGGTGCACAACGGCATCGACACGAAGCTCTGGACGCCGCAGACCTCCCAGGGCGCCCTGGCCGAGCACGGCATCGACCCGGACCGGCCGTCCGTGGCCTTCGTCGGCCGCATCACCCGCCAGAAGGGCGTGCCGCTGCTGCTCAAGGCCGCCCTGCAGCTGCCGGAGGAGGTCCAGCTCGTCCTCTGCGTCGGCGCCCCGGACACCCCGGAGCTGGCGAAGGAGGTCGACGCCCTGTTCGCCCAGCTGCGCGAGAAGCGCGACGGCGTCGTGGTGATCGAGGGCATGCTGCCCCGCCAGGAGGTCATGGAGATCCTGTCCCAGGCCACCGTGTTCGCCTGCCCGTCCGTCTACGAGCCGCTGGGCATCGTCAACCTCGAGGCCATGGCCTGCGGCACCGCCGTGGTCGCCTCCCGCGTCGGCGGCATTCCCGAGGTCGTGGACCACGGCACCACCGGGCTGCTCGTGGACATCGAGCAGGAGGACGACGGCACCGGCACCCCCGTCGACGAGGACGCCTTCGTGGCCGACTTCGCCGCCGCCCTCACCCAGGTGCTCTCCGACCCGGAGAAGGCCGCCGCCATGGGCGAGGCCGGTCGCACCCGGGCCATCGAGCACTTCTCCTGGGAGACCATCGCCGAGCGCACCCTCGAGGTCTACCGGACCGTCCTGCGCTGACCCGGCCCCACGCGAACGGCCGCCCGCCTCAGGCTGAGGTGGGCGGCCGCCGTCGCGAAGGGCAGGACCCGGCCGGACCGGGTCACGTCAGGCTCAGGCGTCGGAGTTCTTCGCCTTCTTCGCCGTCTTCTGCCGGGCGCGCAGGGTGCGCTCGTGGACCGGGGCGTCACCCGAGGCGGCCAGCTCCGCGTAGTGGGCCTGGGCCTCCTCCTGACGCGCGTGCTCCTCGTCGGTGGTCAGCTCCATGCGCAGGTGCTCCTGCTCCAGGCCGTAGGCCTCCACCAGCTCCTGGGCGAAGGGGCGAAGGCGCTCGGCGAGGCGGTTGATGTATCCGCGCAGGGCACGGGCGCGCTGGGAGGACACGCGGCCGTGGGCCACGTACCAGCCGAGGTCGTCCTCCACCGTGCGCAGCGCGAAGAGGTCGCGCAGCCAGGTGAGCACGGTGCGGGTGTGCTCATCCTCGATGCGCTCCACGGCACGGGTGAAGGCCTCCCACTGCAGCAGGGCGGCGTGGTCGCGGGCGACCTCGATCAGCTCGTGCTGACGGGAGTTGAAGGCGGCGGCCTGCGCGGCCTGGTCCTTGCCGCGCACCTTCTGCAGGGTGCCGGCGATGTCCGCGGTCTTCGAGCGCACCCGATCCGTCAGCAGGCTCTGCTGGACCTGCGGGTCCTTGAACCAGTTCGCCGAGCGGCGCTCGTCCGAGCGGTCGGACACGGACTGGACCACCTTGTGCAGGCCGGCCCGGTGCAGGGCCTCGGAGGCCTGGCTGGCCACGTACTTGGACACGGCGCCGACGTCGAGGCGGCCGAACTCCTTCGAGTAGTCCGTGAGCAGACGCTTGCCCACCAGCTGGAGCAGGACGTTGTTGTCCCCCTCGAAGGTGACGAAGACGTCCAGGTCCGCGCGCAGCTGGGTGACCCGGTTGCGTGCCATGAAGCCCTGGCCGCCGCAGGCCTCGCGGGCCTCCTGGAGGGTGTCCAGGGCGTTCCAGGTGGTCACCGGCTTCACCGCCGCCGCGAGGGTCTCGAGCTCCTGGCGGTGATGGTCGGTGTCCCCGCGGCCGGAGAAGACCTCGTCGAACTTCTCCAGCAGCTCGTTGGCGGAGAAGGCGTCTGCGTAGGTGCGGGCGAGGCGGTCGATCAGGCGGCGCTGATGGTTCTGGTAGTCCATCAGCACCTCCTCGCGGTCCGGGGAGGACGCGTTGAACTGGCGGCGCTGGTTGCCGTAGGTGATCGCGCCCTGCAGGCCGAGGAAGGAGGCGCCCGTGGCGGACAGGGACAGCGAGACACGCCCCTGCACGAGGGTGCCGAGCATGGTGAAGAAGCGGCGGCCCGGGGAGGCGATGGGGGAGGAGTAGGTGCCGTCCGCGGCCACGTCGCCGTAGCGGTTCAGCAGGTTGGTGCGCGGGATGCGGACCTCGGTGAAGTGCAGTCGGCCGTTGTCGATGCCGTTGAGGCCGCCCTTGAGACCGTCGTCTTCGCCGCCGACACCCGGCAGGAAGTTCCCGTCCTCGTCACGGATCGGCACGAAGAAGCAGTGCACCCCGTGGTTGACGCCCTTGGTGATCAGCTGGGCGAACACCGTGGCGGCACGGCCGTGCAGTGCCGCGTTGCCCAGGTAGTCCTTCCATGCGCCCTTGAACGGCGTGTGGATCACGAACTCCTCGGAGGCCTCGTCATAGGTGGCCGTGGTCGCGATGGAGGCCACGTCCGAGCCGTGGCCGATCTCCGTCATGGCGAACGCGCCGGGCAGCTGCAGGGTGAGGGCGTCCGGCAGCCACTTCTCATGGTGCTCGGCGGTGCCCAGGTGCAGGATCGCCGAGGAGAACAGGCCCCACTGGACGCCGGCCTTGATCTGCAGGGAGGGATCCGCGGTGACGATGTCTGAGAACGCCGCCACGGAGGCACCGTGCGCGTCCTCACCGCCGAACCTGGCCGGGAAGGCGCGGGCGATGGCGTCGTTGTCCACGAGGATCCTCAGCTGGTCCAGCACGCGTTCACGGTGCTCGTCCATGCCGAGCAGGGGATCGCGGTGCAGCGCCGGATCCTTCATGAGGGCGCGGGAGGCGCGGCGGACATCGGCCCACCGTCCCAGCAGCGCCTCCTGGAGGGCGGCCCCATCGAGGGCGCCGGCCTCCGGGTGCTCCGGGGCGATCTGGTCGATGTCGTGGGGAACGGAGTCCGTGGGGTCGGCGGCGGGGGTCCCGGTCGTGGGGTCTGCGGCGGTCATGAGGTGCTCCTTTGCGTGCGGGAAGGGGCGGATGTGGTGGATGTGGTGGATCCGGTCAGGCCGTTGAGCAGCCAGCCGGTGATCTGGGCGGCGGTCTGCTCCGCCGTGGCGCGGCCGGGCACGCCGGACGCGGAGAGCCAGGCCTCGCCGGCGGCCTTGACCATGCCGAGCGCGGCGGTGGGCCACAGCAGCAGGGGGTCGCCGTCGGCGGGTGCCTCGCGCCCGGCGGCGGCGAGGTGGGCGCGCAGCCGCTCCTCCAGGGCCTGGTGCATGCGCTCGAAGAAGCCGTGGAGCGTCTGCGCGTCGGCGCCGTCCTGCTGCCCGTGGGCCGACTGCACGGAGAAGGCGTACACATGCGGAGAGGAGTCGGCCATCCGCAGGTAGGTCTCGACCATGGCGCCCAAGGCCAGGCGGGGGTCCGAAGAGGTTCCCACCGCTTCGAGCAGGCGCCGCTCCATCAGGGCGATGGCCTCCTGCGAGACAGCCTCCTGCAGGCCCGCCTTGTCCCCGAAGTACCGGTAGAACACGGACTTGGAGGTGCCGGCGTGGGCGGCGATCTCCTCCATGGAGGGGTGGGGGCCCAGGTCATGCACGGCCTCACGGGTGGCCCGAAGGAGCGCGCGGCGCCGCAGGCGGCGATGCTCGTCCCAGCGGGCATGACGCCCGTCGCGCAGCGAGGATGTGTGTGACTTCACGGAACCCACCGTATCAGGTACTCTCGGTTGCGGAAACAACGTTCGCCCTGGCGACGTCCCCTCTTCACGCGGACGCGCCTGCCCCTCGAAGGAGACCGACGTGACCGTCACCGACGCCACCGATTCCCGTCCCGCCGTCGCCGGCGGCCCGCTGCGCAAGGCCGTCGTGGTCGGCGGCAACCGCATCCCGTTTGCCCGTGCCAACACCGCCTACGCGGACGCGTCCAACCAGGACATGCTGACCGCGGCCATCGAGGGTCTCGTCGCCCGCTACGGCCTGCAGGGAGAGCGCCTCGGCCAGGTCGCCGCCGGCGCCGTGCTCAAGCATCCGCGCAACTTCAACCTCACCCGCGAGTCCGTGCTCGGCTCGTCGCTGTCCCATGACACCCCGGCCATGGACCTGCAGGTCGCCTGCGCCACCGGCATGGAGGCCCTCGGCATCCTCGCGGACAAGATCCGCCTGGGCCAGATCGACTCCGGCATCGGCGGCGGCGTGGACTCCATCTCCGACTCGCCGATCTCCGTCTCGGACGGCCTGCGCCGTGTGCTCCTGCGCCTCAACGCCGCCCGCACCGGCAAGGAGCGCCTCGCCGCCATCAAGGACCTCCGCCCGGGCCACCTCGTCCCGGAGCCCGCCGGGGCCGGTGAGCCCCGCACCGGCCTGGCCATGGGCGAGCATCAGGCCCTGACCACCCACGACTGGGGCGTGACCCGCGCCGAGCAGGACGAGCTCGCTCTCGCCTCCCACCAGAACCTGGCCGCCGCCTACGACTCCGGCTACATGGACGACCTGGTCACCCCGTTCCGAGGCCTGGCCAAGGACAACAACCTCCGCGGTGACTCCACCCTGGAGAAGCTCGGCCGCCTCAAGCCGGCGTTCGGCCGCCACCTGGGGGAGGAGGCCACCATGACGGCCGCCAACTCCACTCCGCTCACCGACGGCGCCTCGGCCGTGCTGGTCTCCTCGGAGCAGTGGGCCGCCGAGCGTCGCCTGCCCGTGCTGGCCGAGTTCGTGGACCACGAGATCGCCGCCGTGGACTTCGTGGACGGGGACGAGGGCCTGCTCATGGCCCCGGTGTACGCCGTCCCGCGTCTGCTGGGCCGCCACGGCCTGACCCTGGAGGACCTGGACTTCATCGAGATCCACGAGGCCTTCGCCGGCACCGTGCTCTCCACCATGAAGGCCTGGGAGGACGAGGAGTTCTGCCGCTCCCGCCTCGGCCTGGACGGCGCCTTCGGCACCGTGGACCGCGCCAAGCTCAACGTGCACGGCTCCTCCCTGGCCGCCGGCCACCCATTCGCGGCCACCGGCGGCCGCATCACCGCCCTGCTGGCCAAGATGCTCCACGAGAAGGGCGAGGGCTCCCTCGGCCTGATCTCCGTGTGCGCCGCCGGCGGCCAGGGCGTCGTCGCCCTGATGCGCGGCCGCTGAGCCGAACCGACCGTCGAGACCGACTGAAGAAGGACTGATCTGATGAACGACCCGTACGGCACCTTCGTCGACTCCGCCGTCGGCAAGAGGCTCGCCAAGGCCCTCGGCCTGCCGATGCCCGTCCAGCTGCGCCGGCACACCCCGGGCGCCCCGCTGCTCGAGGGCCCGGCGCTCGTGCTCGGCGGCACCCCCGCCGCCGAGGCCGCCGCCCGTCTGCTGACCAGCTGGGGCGTGGAGGTCCAGACCTCCCGTGCCGAGTCCGTGAAGTACGCCGCCGTGGTGGCCTGCTTCGACGGCATCGACACCCCCGCGGCCATCGGCGAGACCGTCCTCGACCTGGGCGGCACCCTCCGTCAGCTGGCGACGAACTCCCGTGTGGTCACCGTGGCCGAGGACCCGGAGGCCGCCTCGGTGGCCGAGGACCCGGCCGCCCGCGCCGCCCGCCAGGGCATCACCGGCCTGACCCGGTCCCTCGCCCACGAGATGCGCGCCGGCGGCACCGCCAACGGCATCCAGCTCGGTGACGGCGTGGGCCTGGACGCCCCGGGCGCCGCCGGCGCCCTGCGGTTCCTGCTCTCCGGTCGCTCGGCCTACGTCTCCGGCCAGTTCCTCCCGGTCACGACGACGGCCGGTCGCCTCCCGGAGGACCCCGACCGTCCGCTGGCCGGGAAGGTGGCCGTGGTCACCGGCGCCGCCCGCGGCATCGGTGCGGCCATCATCCGCACCCTCGCCCGGGACGGCGCGACCGTGGTGGGCGTGGACGTCCCGGCCGCCGGCGAGTCCCTCACAGCCGTGGTGAACGAGCTCGGCGGCACCGCCCTGCCGCTGGACATCACCGCCGAGGACGCCGGCGCCAGGATCCTCGAGCACTGCCGTTCGCGTCACGGCCGCATGGACATCGTGGTGCACAACGCCGGCATCACCCGGGACAAGATGCTCGCCAACATGGACGCGGCCCGCTGGGACTCCGTCCTGGCCGTGAACACCCTGTCCCAGCTGCGCATGAACGAGGCGTTCCTGGCGGACGAGGCGAAGGACGTGGTGGGCGAGGGCCTGCGCATCGTCACCCTGGCCTCCACCTCCGGCATCGCCGGCAACCGCGGCCAGACCAACTACGCCGCCTCCAAGTCCGGCGTGATGGGCCTGGCGGCCGCCACTGCGCCGCTGCTGGCCGCCCGCGGCGGCACCATCAACGCCGTGGCCCCCGGCTTCATCGAGACCGAGATGACCGCGAAGATCCCGCTGCTCACCCGTGAGGTCGGCCGCCGCATCAACTCCCTGAGCCAGGGCGGCACGCCGGTGGACGTGGCCGAGGCCATCGCCTTCCTCGTCTCCGACGCCGCCGGCGGCACCAACGGCAACACGCTGCGCGTGTGCGGCCAGGCCATGATGGGAGCCTGAGATGACCGAGCTGCAGACCATGCCGTCCCTGGCCGCCTGCTACCGGGCCGCCTTCGGCCAGGCCGCCAAGGACGCCGTCACCAGGCGGCGTCGTCCCGCGGATCTGCCCGCTGCGCCGGTTCTCGTGCGCGGACACCGCATCTCTGCGGAGTCCCTGGACGCCTACCGCCGCCTGCTCGGCGTCGGCGAACCGGAGTCCGTGCCCTCCGTGCTGGTGCACATCGAGGCCTTCCCCGCCGCGATGCACCTGATGGCGGACGAGTCCTTCCCGCTGCCGCTGATGGGCATGGTGCACCTGACCAACACGGTGTTCCACCACCGCCCGGTCCCCGTGGACGTGCCGCTGGACATCACCGCCCGGGCCTCCGAGCTGGTGGCCCACCACGCCGGCACCGCGGTGGACCTGACCGTCACCGTCACGGACCCGGAGACCGGCGAGGTCCTCTGGGAGGGCGTCTCCCGCTACCTGGCCAAGGGCGTGCACCGCGGTGCCCGGCCCGAGCGTCCGGCCCGCGAGGAGTTCACCGCTCCCGGCATGACCGGGCAGTGGCGCTTCGACGGCGGCGCAGGCCGAAAGTACGCAGCCGTCTCCGGCGACTACAACCCGATCCACCTGAGCGGCCCCACTGCCAAGGCGCTCGGCATGAAGGGCGCCATCGCCCACGGCATGTACCTCGCCGCGAAGATGCTCGCCGGCCGCGAGCCCACCGCAGCGGGCTTCCGCTGGGAGATCGGCTTCGACGCCCCGGTCCAGCTGCCCGGCACCGTCGCGGTCGCCTACGCCCATCCGGCCGCGGGCATCACGGAGGTGACGGGCTGGAACGCCCGCAGGGGCCGCCGGCACTTCACCGGCACGATCGCCCCGATCGAGGCCTGACCCGGCCCCACTCGCACCGAGGCCTCGTGTGAGGCAGACAGGACGGCCCCCGTCACCGCAGAGAAGGTGACGGGGGCCGTCGTCGTGAAGCGCGGGGGCGGGGCAGGACCCGGGCAGGTCGCCGTCCGAGGAGACGACCGGTGCCGGCCGTCCCGTTCAGAGCCCGGCGACCGCTGCGCGCAGGCGGCGGGCGTAGTCGTCCCAGGTGTGGGAGCGGGCCCGGCGCTCGGCCTCGCCGGACATGGCGCGCCAGGAGGCCGGATCCTGGAGGACCCGCTCCAGGGCATCCGCCCAGGCCTGAGGCGTGTTCTGCCGGACGAGGCGCCCGGTGGCGCCGTCTGCCACCGCATGCACCAGCCCTCCGGTGCGGTGGGCGAGCACCGGCGTGCCGCAGGCCTGCGCCTCGAGGGCCACCAGGCCGTAGGACTCGGAGAAGCTCGGCATGGCCACCAGGTCCGCGGCGCGGAACTGGGCGGCGAGCTGATCGGCCGGGACCGGCTCGCTGAAGGTCACCAGGTCCGCCACGCCCTCGGCCTCGGCCAGGGCGGCCAGGTCCGGGGTGTCGGCGCCGGAGGGGGCCCCGTTGACGTGGGCGCGCAGGCGGTCCGTGCCCGGGGCGAGCACGCCACGGCGGCGCAGCTCGCCCAGCGCGGAGATGAGCACCTGGGGACCCTTGTGGTGCTGGATCCGGCCGGCGAACAGGACACGCAGCTCCGGGTCGAACGGATCCACGTCCTCGGCCTCACCGCCGGGCCACCAGGCATGCCCCGCGGGAGTGAAGACGTCCGTGTCCACGCCGGGGGTGGCCACCACGATGCGGCGCCGAGGGGCGTCCAGCACCTCCATGAGCGTGCGGGCCTCACCGGGGGAGTTCACCACCAGCAGGTCCGCGCCGGCGGCGATCTCCCGCTCGGCCGCCCGACGCTCGTCCGACTCGGCCGCGTCCGGGTCCGCGGCCATCTTCATGGCGGCCACGGTGTGCATGGTGTGCAGCCAGGGTGCGTCCGCGGCCTGCGCGATGCGTCGGGCGGCCGGAGCGGAGAGCCAGTAGTGGCCGTGGACGAAGGCGATCTGCTCGTCGGCCACAAGGCCCTCCTGGTCCAGCCAGGCCAGTGCGTTGCCCGCGAACTCATCCGCGTGCGCGGCGAGGTCCTCCTTGGACAGCTCGCCGCCGGGACCGGCCGGGACCTCGACGACGGTCACCTCCTCCGCCTGCACGCGCGGGGCCGCGGACGGCAGCGCGGACACCACCGGATCCGGGCCGGTGCCACGGGTGAACACGACCGGCCGCATGCCCGTGCGGGCCAGCGCAGCGGCCTCGTGGCGGACATAGGTGTTCAGGCCCCCGGCGTCGCCCTGGCCGGGCTGGTCCAGGGGGTGGGTGTGGAAGGCCACCAGGACGGCGACCGGCACGTCCTGGCGCAGACGGCGGTCCACCGCGTCGAAGAGTCGGCCCGCCCGCGGGCTCGCCGCGATCTCGTCCGCGTGCACCACGGCGCCGTCCGGTCCGCCGAGGGGCACGGTCCAGTTGCGGTACTGGTCCTGGGTGGTGCCGGGCTGGTTCTGGATGCGGCGTTCTCCCACGGCGTCCACCAGGGCCACCGCGTGCAGGGCGGCGGGGGAGCCTGCGGCGAAGCGGTGCAGGGCCAGGATCTTGGCCTCGGTCTCGTCGGACGGCCGGCCGAGCGCGGGATCGCTGGGCAGCTGAGCAGCGGCGTCGAGGAAGCCGGCGACCGTGTGCTCGTGGCCGGCCCGCTCGTCCGCGGGGTCCCCGTCCACGAGGCCGAGCGATTCGCGCAGGTCCAGGTGGACGCCCTCCAGGTAGCCGGCGGTCGGAGGCAGGTCGTGGGTGTTGACGGCCGCCATGGCCAGTGCCCGGTGGGTGCCGGGCTCGGTCGGGACGCCGTCCCTATTCTCGAACCAGAGGATGGTGGTGCCCAGGATCCCGGCGTCCGCCAGGGCCTGCTGGACCCACGGCTCGAAGGTCCCCAGGTCCTCACCGACCACCACGACGCCCGCCCGCTGGGCCTCGATCGTCAGCACGGCCAGCATGGCCTCGTGGTCGTAGCTGACATAGGCGCCCTCGCGCGGACCGCGGCCGGCCGGGACCCACCACAGGCGGAACAGACCGAGGATGTGGTCGATGCGGACGCCGCCTGCATGGCGCATGACGGTGCCCAACATCTGGCGCAGGCCCGCGTAGCCGTTGTCCGCCAGGGCCTTCGGATGCCATGGGTGCTGCGACCAGTCCTGGCCGAGCTGGTTGTACATGTCCGGGGGAGCGCCGACGGACATCGACTCCACGAGCTGGTCCCCGAGCAGGGCGAGGTCTGCGGCGTGGCGGTCGGCGCCGACGGCCAGGTCCAGCATCAGGCCCAGGCGCATCCCCGAGGACACGGCCGCGGCCTGGGCGGCGGCGATCTGCGTATCCGCCACCCACTGGCACCAGCGGTGGAAGTCGCGTTCGTCCTCGGTGTCCGTGCCGGTGCGGACGGCGCACCAGGACGCGAAGTCCTCCAGGCCCCGGCCCTGGTCGGCGCAGAAGCGCTCATAGGCGGCCTGGCGCTCGGCCGAGCGGCCCACGGCGTGCACGGCGCGCAGGGCGGGCCACTGCACCTCGGCGACCGCGGCGCGGTCGATCGGCCCGCCCGCGTCCACGGCGGCCTGCAGGGCGGCCCCCGCCGAGAGCCAGCGCTGCTGCTCCGCCTCGGGCAGGTCCGCGAACTCCGGGATCTCGGGAACCCGGACGACCTGCACGTTGAGGAAGCGGCGGCTGACGGGGGAGTAGGGCGAGTCGAGCGGGGCGTGGCCCGGGTCGATCGCATGCAGCGGGTTGAGCAGCAGGAAGTCCGCGCCGTGCTCGGCCGCCGCGGCGGCCACGGTGGCGGCGTCGTGCATGTCGCCGATGCCCCAGGAGCCCGAGGAGGTCACCGAGTAGAGCTGCGCGGAGGCGCCCCAGCCGCGGCGGGCCAGGAACGGCTCGGCGGTGGTGAGCCGTTCCGGGGCGCAGAGGACCGCGGCCTCGGCGACGGTGCGGCCGTCCACGGACACCACCAGACGGTGGTAGCCCACCGGCAGGGACTCGGGCAGCTGCAGGTGGCGCCGCTCGCGCTCGATCGAGTCCACGCTCCGGCGCTCCCCGAGGGAGTCGGTGGCCCCGGCGAGCACGTGGCTGCCGTCCTCGCAGACCACGGTGGCCGCCACCTCCGCGCCGGGGCGCACGGTGAGGGGGACGGTACGCCGCGAGCCGGAGACCGCCACCACCGTGGGCGCGACCACGCGGCGCCAGTCGATCTCCTCGGCGGCCTGCACCGCGGCGTCGAGGGCGACCATGCCGTCCGAGGGGACGTCCACGCCGAGGGCGGAGAGCACCTCCACGAGGACGTCGGCGGCGACGGTCTGGTCGGAGCCGTCCTGGCCGACGTAGGTCGGCTGCACGCCGTGCAGGCGGGCAAGACGGTGGAGAAGGTCCTGGGCGGCGCGGTTCACCGGTGTCCTCCATCGGATGCTCTGGGCCGGGCGGGGAGGCCTCGGTCGCTGAACGCGCGGGCGTGTGCGCACGAGGCCCACCCCCACACTACCGGGACTGTCCAGGGTCCCCGCCCCGACGAGATGCCGGACACGGCGAAGGCCCCGGCAGTTCTGCCGGGGCCTTCGCCTCGATGAGCAGTGCGCGAAGGGGGACTTGAACCCCCACGTCCTTATCGGACACAGCGACCTCAACGCTGCGCGTCTACCAATTCCGCCACTCGCGCTCATTGATGCGGACCCGGACGTGGCCGTTCCGCCATGCCCTGCGCGGGCAACTCGAGAACTGTACCACGGTGCTTCGGCGACCGCCAAAACGCAGGTGAGGCACCGTCGTCGGGCCGTCTCGGCCAGCCATGATGAGTCGCCGCGGGACACCGCCGGCCACGGCGGATCGGCTCCGGCGCTAGCCTGAAGGCATGTCCGAGAACAGCGCACAGACCACCCCGACCGACGCCGAGGCCGGTGCGGAGCAGACCCCGTACCGCGATGTCGTCCAGATCTGCCGCGACCTGATCCGCATCGACACCACCAACCGCGGCGGCAACGTGTCCGTCGGCGAGCCGGAGGCCGCCGAGCTCTGCGCCGAGCTCATGCGCGCCGCCGGCATGGAGCCGCAGCTCTTCGAATCCTCGCCCGGGCGCGTGTCCGTGGTGGGTCACCTGCCCGGCTGGGAGCCGGACGCCCCAGGGCTGATCCTGCACGGGCACACGGACGTGGTCCCCGCCGACGCCTCCGAGTGGAGCGTCGACCCGTTCGGCGCGGAGATCAAGGACGGCATGATCTGGGGCCGCGGCGCCGTGGACATGAAGGGCATGGACGCCATGATCCTGTCCACGCTGCTGCACTTCGCCCGCACCGGACAGCGCCCGCGCCGTCCGCTCACGGTCGCCTTCTTCGCCGACGAGGAGGCCGGCGGCGTCTACGGTGCCGGCCACGTGGTCCGGGAGCACCCCGAGGTCTTCGCCGGCTGCACCGAGGCCATCAGCGAGGTCGGCGGGTTCTCCACCGAGATCGGGAGCACCCGCGCCTACCTGGTGCAGACCGCGGAGAAGGGCATCCACTGGCTGAACCTCAAGGCAGTCGACCGCCCCGGCCACGGCTCCGCCCCGCATCCGGACAATGCCGTCACCCACCTGGCCGCCGCCATGCAGCGCATCGGCACCCACGAGTGGCCGCTGGAGTACACCAAGACCACCCGCCAGCTGCTCGAGACCGTCGCCGAGCTCACCGGCACCGAGTTCGACGAGCAGGACCCGACCCCGCAGCTCGAGGCCCTCGGCCACGCCGGCACCTGGGTCGCCGGCACCCTGCGCACCTCCACCAACCCCACCGGGCTCGGCGGCGGATACAAGCACAACGTCATCCCGTCCACCGCCACCGGCACCGTGGACATGCGCACCCTGCCCGGCTCGGACGAGGAGGCGCTCGAGGTCCTCAAGACCCTGGCGGGGGAGAAGGTGCAGGTGGAGCACGAGCACCGGGACATCGCCCTGGAGACCCCGTTCTCCGGCGACCTCGTGGAACTGATGGCCACGGCCCTGCAGGAGGAGGACCCGGATGCCGAGGTGCTGCCCTTCATGCTCGGCGGCGGCACGGACAACAAGCACCTGTCCCGCCTGGGCATCGCCGGCTACGGCTTCTCACCGCTGCGCCTTCCCCCGGACCTGGACTTCACCTCCCTGTTCCACGGCATCGACGAGCGCGTGCCCATCGACGCCCTCGAGTTCGGCTGCCGGGTCCTGGCCCGGATCCTCGAGCCGCGAGAGACGCAGCGCTGAGAGCAGGGCTTCCGTGCCCGCCGCGACGGGGGTACCGTGAGCGCATGAGCACTGACCCGCGCCTGGCCCTCGAAGCCCTCGTCGCCGCCTTCAACGAGCACCTGGTCGCCGTCCAGAACAGCCGCGGCGAGGACGACCCGGCCGTCGAGGCCGCGTTCTTCTCGATCGCCGACGCCTTCGAGGCCTACGAGGACGCCCTCTACGCCAGCACCGGCGAGGTCACCCCGCTCGAAGTGTTCGAGGACGACGATGACGACGACGAGGAGCTCGACGACCTCGAGGACTGACCGCCGCCGGCTTCCCAGAGGCCCCTCCTTTTCAGAGAGGGTGTTCACACCTGCGCGTCGCCCCCGGTGCAGGGCCGTCGCCGTGCCGTAGAGTGACCCCGTGAGTTGGATCGAAGCAGTCATTCTGGGCCTGGTGCAGGGCCTCACGGAGTTCCTCCCGATCTCGTCCTCGGCGCACCTTCGCATCGTGGGCGAGTTCCTGCCCTCCGCGGCGGACCCGGGTGCGGCATTCACCGCCATCACCCAGATCGGCACCGAGCTGGCCGTGCTGATCTACTTCTGGAAGGACATCACGCGCATCATCGCGCAGTGGTGCAGGGCGCTGTCCGGCAAGGTCCCGCACTCCGATCCGGACGTGCGCATGGGCTGGCTGATCATCCTCGGCTCCCTGCCGATCGCGATCCTCGGCCTGCTGCTGGAGGACTGGATCGACACCGAGTTCCGGTCCCTGTGGGTCACCGCCACCATGCTGATCGTCTTCGCGATCCTCCTCGCCCTCGCCGACCGCTTCGGCCGCCAGCGCAAGCCCCTCGAGCAGCTCACCGTCCGCGACGGCATCCTCTACGGCTTCGCGCAGGCCCTCGCCCTGATCCCGGGAGTCTCCCGCTCCGGCGGCACCATCACCATGGGCCTGGCCCTCGGATACGCCCGGGAAGCCGCCGCCCGCTATGCGTTCCTGCTGGCCGTGCCGGCGGTGTTCGCCTCCGGCTTCTACAAGCTCTTCAAGTCCGTCGGCGACCCGACCACCGCCGGCCCGTACGGCATGGGCGAGACTCTGCTGGCCACCCTCATCGCCTTCGCGGTGGGCTACGCCGTCATCGCCTGGCTCATGCGCTTCATCACCCAGAACTCCTTCATGCCGTTCGTCTGGTACCGCATCGCCCTGGGCCTCGGTCTCTACGTGATGCTCGGCACCGGCCTCATCAGCGCCTGAATCACCGCCTCCGACTCGAAAGGCCTCCATGCAGTCCTGGTCCGTCCCCGGCGTGCCCACGCTCCCGGCCCATCCGGACACCCTGCGGGTGCACGACACCGCCACCGGCACGCTGCGCCGTCCCGGGAACCCGGAGGGCTCAGCCTCGCTCTACGTCTGCGGCATCACCCCCTATGACGCCACGCACCTGGGCCACGCGAACACCTACGTGGCGTTCGACCTGCTGCACCGCTACTGGCTCGGCGCCGGCCTGGCCGTGACCTACACCCAGAACGTGACCGACGTGGACGACCCGCTCCTGGAGCGGGCCACGGCCACGGACGTGGACTGGCAGTGGCTCGCCGAGCAGCAGACGGACCTGTTCCGCTCGGACATGACCGCCCTCAACGTGCTCCCGCCGCACCACTACCTCGGCGTCACGGAGACGGTCCCCGCCGTCGTGGAGGGCGTCCAGGCGCTCGTGGACGCGGGCCTGGGGTACACCGTGCCGGGCCGGGACGGCGAGCCGGACGGGGACGTCTACTTCGACACCCGCGCCGCCGAGCGGACCACCGGCTGGCGCCTCGGCTCGGTCGGGGCGCACACGGACGCCGAGATGGCCGAGATCTTCCCGGAGCGCGGCGGCGACCCGCAGCGTCCGGGCAAGCGGGATCCGCTCGACCCGCTGCTGTGGCGCGTGCACCGCGAGGGCGAGCCTGTCTGGGACGGCGGCCCGCTCGGCCGCGGCCGTCCCGGCTGGCACATCGAGTGCTCGGTGATCGCCCGCCGGACGCTGCCGGCTCCGTTCACGGTCCAGGCCGGCGGCTCGGACCTGCGCTTCCCGCACCACGAGTTCTCCGCCGCGCACGCCACCGGCATCGACGGCAAGGACCTCGCCCACACCTACCTGCACTCCGGCATGGTCGCCCTGGACGGGCAGAAGATGTCCAAGTCACTGGGCAACCTCGAGCTCGTGTCCCGCCTCACCGCCCGCGGCGTCGAGGCGGTGGCCGTCCGTGCCGCGCTGCTGGACCACCACTACCGCTCCGACTGGCAGTGGTCCGAGGACGTGCTCACCCACGCCCAGGAGCGGGTCGCGGCCTGGCGCGCCGCGCTCCTGCAGGACTCCCGCCGGGACGGCGCCGCGGTGCACGCCGCTGTGGTCTCCGCCCTCTCCACAGACCTGGACGCCCCGGCCGCACTGCAGGTGCTGGACGCCTGGGCCGTGGGGGAGCGGCTGCCCGAGGCGGAGCCGATCGGCGCCGGGCAGGACGTGGACGTCGCTGACGTGGCCGACGCCCTGCTGGGCCTGCGCCTGCGCTGAGGTGCCCGCTCAGGAACGACGGCGGCCGCGCAGGTAGCGCTCGAACTCCCGTGCGATGGCCTCGCCCGAGGCGTCCGGCAGCTCGCGGGCGTCGGTGGCCTCCTCGAGCTGCTGCACGTAGGCGGCGATGTCCGCGTCGTCCTGGGCGACCTCGTCCACCGACTGCCGCCACAGCGCCGCGTCCGCCTGGAGCTCGGCGGTGTCCACGGTGACGCCGAGCAGCTCCTCGAGCGCCTCCACCAGGGACAGCTGTGTCTTCGGCGAGGGCGACTGGGCCACGTAGTGCGGGACCATGCCCCACAGGGAGAGCGTCGGCAGGCCGGATCGCGCGGCGGTGTCCGTGACCACCCCCACGATGCCGGTAGGCCCCTCATAGGTCGGCTGGTCTGCACCGACGGCGACGCGCACATCCCCCATCGGCGAGGAGGCCCGGGCGGGCATCGGACGGGTGTGGGGCACGTCGGCCAGCAGCGCACCCACGACCACCAGGGCGTCCACGCCCTCGTCTGCGGCCACCTGCAGGATCTCCTGGGTGAAGGCACGCCAGCGCACGTTCGGCTCGACGCCCGAGCACAGCAGCAGCTGCAGCCCGTCCGCGCCGCACTCCTCGGTGGAGACCGGACGTCCGTCGGCGTCCAGCACCGCCTCGTGGACGTGCATGGCGGGCCACTCGATGGTGCCCATGCCGTCCGCATCGCGCCGCACGGTGGGGCGGGTGACCTGGAAGTCGTAGTACTCGCCGGTGCAGACGTCCGCGCGCTGGAAGGCCTCCCACTGGCGGACGAGCGTCTCCAGGGCGCTGGTGGCGGCCTGGCCGGCGTCGTTCCACCCCTCGAAGGCCACGAGCATGACGCGCGGCGCCCGCGCGCCCGACTCCACGGCGGGCACCGTGGCAGTCAGGTAGGCGCGCAGCGGGCCGAGCTCGTCGTCGGTCCTCTCGGTGGACTCCACTTCACTCATGGACGCCACCCTAGACGGTCGGCCCCTGGCCTAGGTGTACTCGGCCATGACGTTGGTGA
>NZ_KV809432.1:0-19725 GCF_001812555.1 Micrococcus sp. HMSC067E09
GTCATCAACGTGATGGCCGGGTACACCTAGACTGGCCGCATGCCTCCCAAGCCTCCCGCACCCGTGTACCTGCCCGGCTTCCAGAAGCTCGTCCCGGCCCTGCTCGGCGAGGACTGGGCGCACGACGACGGCCTGACCGGCGCCGAGGTCGACCGCCGCCTGGACGAGTCCCCGGCCGCCGAGCAGCTCGGCGAGGACCTGGTCCTGCCGGCCGCCCTGCGCGAGTTCTACCTCGCCCTCGGCAACTGCGGCGACCTGCTGGAGACCGCGCACTTCTTCTGGGACCCGGACGACCTCGAGGTCCGCGACGGCTTCCTGATGTTCCTCGAGGACGCCGAGGAGACCGTCGTCTGGGGCCTGCCCGTGGACAACCTGCCGCTGCCGGACCCGATCGTCTGGCGCCGCTCCTCCGGCGCCGATGACGAGGACGGCGAGTGGACCGACGAGGGCGGGACGTTCTCCGAGTTCGTCACCGACCTGCTCGCCTGGACCTTCGAAGACGAGGAGGAGGACCGCTGATGCCCTCCCAGACCCCGGGCTCCGCCGCCGGCTCCGCTCCGGAGGCCGACCCCGCCCGCTCCCCCGAGGCGCCGCGCGGCTCCGGCATCCCCTCTCAGGCCCCGGAGGGCTACGTCTGCCCGTTCTGCGGCCTGGTGGCCGGCGACTGCTCGGACCCGGGCAACCGTTGCGAGCTCGAGGACGTCGTCTACCAGGACGAGGACCTCGTGGTGCTCATCGCCTGCGACGGCTTCGGCGACCACGAGGGCCACGCGATGATCATCCCGGCCCAGCACTATGAGAACCTCTACGAGATGCCGGACCGGGTGCTGCAGCGTACCGCGCTGATGGCCCGTCAGGTCGCCTTGGCGATCAAGCGGGCGTGGAACTCGGAGGGCACCTCCACCCGCCAGCACAACGAGAAGGCCGGCAACCAGCACGTCTGGCACTACCACCTGCACGTGTTCCCCCGGTACTCCGGGGACATGCTCTACCGCCAGCTGCGGCACGCCGTGGATCCGGCCGTCCGCGCCGTGAAGGCGAAGGAGCTGGCCGCCGCCCTGGACGTGGGGCCGACCCGGCTCTGAGGCAGCCGTCCCGCTTCGAGCGCGAGCCCGCAACAACTGGTGAGGACACACCGTCAAAGTCGTCCAGAAGCGTGCCCTTGAGGGTGTGTCTTCACCAGTAGGCGACGCCGGTGGGCCCGGCTGGATCCACGCGGAGAACCGCCTCAGGAGGAGCGGTCGACCACGTAGTCGGCGAAGCCTGCGAGGGCGTCCTTCACCGCGGAGTCCGGCAGCGGCGCCAGGATCTGCTTGGCCCTCGCGGCGTGCGCGCGGGTCATCTCCCAGGCACGCTCCATCACCGGGTGGGCGGTCACGGCGGCGACAGCGGCGGCGAGCTGCTCATCCGTGTCCAGCGGGCCGTCCACGAGCTCGAGGGCCTCCCGGGCGGACTGCGCCTCGGCGCCGGCGCCCACGGCCGCGCCGCGCAGCAGGATGGTGGTCAGGGTCGGCACGCCCTCGCGCAGGTCGGTGCCGGGCGCCTTGCCGAGCTGCTCCTCGGTGGAGGTCAGGTCGATCAGGTCGTCGGCCAGCTGGAACGCCAGGCCGACCTCCTCGCCGTAGGCGGCCAGGATCTGCACGGTCTCCTCGTCCGCTCCGCCGAGCAGCGCGCCGAGCATGCCGGAGGCGGCGATCAGCGAGCCGGTCTTGCCGCCGATGACCTGGAGGTAGTGCTCGAGGTGGTCCTCGCCGTCCTGCACGCCGCGGGTCTCCCACAGCTGGCCCATGACGAGCCGCTCGAAGGTGTCGGACTGCACACGGACGGCACGTGGACCGAGCTCGGACATCAGCTGGGAGGCGCGGGCGAACACGAGGTCGCCGGCCAGGATCGCGGCGGAGTTGCCCCACAGGCGGTGGGCGGTCTCCACGCCGCGGCGCACGGGGGCCTCGTCCATGACGTCGTCGTGGTACAGGGTGGCCAGGTGGGTCAGCTCCATCACCACGGCGGCCTGACGGACCGCGGGGTTGACCGGGGCGACTTCCCCGGAGCCGAGCTCCGGGTCCGCGATGAGCGAGGCCATCACGGTGAGCACGGGGCGGATGCGCTTGCCGCCGGCGGTGAGCAGGTGGCGGGAGGAGGTCTCCGCGAAGACGTCGTCGCTCGTCAGGGCCTCGTGCAGCTGCGTCTCCACCGCGTCGAGGGCGTCGGTGACGGTGTCGAGCACGCGACCATGCCCGGCCAGCGATTCGAAGCCGGCGGGCAGGGTGAAGCCGTCAGTGGAGGTGGTCACCGTGCAAGCCTACCCAACCCGGCGGCCCGGTCCCCCACCGGCAGCGCGTCGGCCGTGGTCAGCGCGGGCGTGGCGGACTCGAGCAGCCGCACCAGGCGGTCCACGGCGTCCCCGCCGCGTGGGTCCACGAGGTTGCCCATCATGCGCACGACGATGCGGAACAGCGGCGGCGTGGACATGCCCAGGGCCAGGCCGGCGCGCATCACGGCAGGGTTGCCGATGAGCTGCGCGAACTGGCGGCCGAGCTGGAAGTGGCGGCCCCAGAGGTGCTGGGTGAGCACCGGGTAGCGCTGCAGCACGGCGTCCGCGCCGCGCGCGGTGCCGGCGGCCAGGGCCTGCACGGCCAGGTCCGCGGCGTGGCGGGCGGCCTCCATGGCGAAGCCGATGCCCTCGCCGTTGAACGGGGAGACCATGCCTGCGGCGTCGCCCACCAGGAGCATGCCGGGCACGTGCTGCGGGGTGCGGTTGAACGCCATGGGCAGGGCGGCGCCGAGGATCCGGGACTGCCGGGTGTCCTCACCGATGCCCCAGTCGGCCTCGAGGGCCCCGGTCCAGTCCTTCAGCAGCTGCCGGTAGTCCAGCTTCCCGAACTGCGGGGAGGTGTCCAGGATGCCGAGTCCGACGTTCACGGTGCCGTCGGCCAGGGGGAACAGCCAGCCGTAGCCCGGCAGCGGGTTGCCGTCCGCGTCCGGCAGGCGCAGCCAGGACTCCATCCACTCGGCGCGGTCGCCGGCCAGGACCGGAACGGCGCCGTCCGGTCCGGGGGCACCGGCGGTGTAGTAGGCGCGCACGGCCACACCCATGGGGCGGTCCTCGCGGCGGTGGATGCCGGCGGACACGGCGGCGCGGGTGGAGTTGCCGTCGCAGGCGAGGGTGATCGGGGCCTGCACGTGCACGCGGCGGCCGGTCCTGCGGCCGCGCTCGTCCAGCTGCTCGGCGGCCAGCCCGACCACACGCCCCGCCTCGTCCCGCAGCACCGAGCGCACGGCGTGGCGCTCACGCACCTCGGCCCCGGCGGTGCGGGCGTGCTCCACGAGCAGGCGGTCGAAGTCCTGGCGGGTGCGGGTCAGCGCGTAGTCCGGCCAGCTCTCGGTGGTCGGCCACGGCACATCCACGCCCCTGAGGCCGGCGCGCAGGCGCAGGCCGCGGATGCGCTGCCAGCCGCCGTCGTCCCCGGCCTCGCCGCAGTGGGGCACGCCGAGCAGCTGCAGCTCCTTCACGGCCTGCGGGGTGAGGCCGTCTCCGCACACCTTCTCCCGTGGGTGCGCGGTCTTCTCCAGCACCACCACGTGCACGCCCGCCCGCGCCAGGTGCCAGGCGGCGGTGGCGCCGGCGGGTCCGCCTCCGGCGATCACGACGTCGGCACGCACCGCCTCGGGCACCTCGCCGGGCTCGGTGGACGGGTCGGGCACAGTGTGCCGGTCATGGGGCCGGGGGTTCATGCGGTGACCTCCGTGGCGGTGGTGCGGGCGCCGTCGTCGGCGAAGGTGGCGCGGACGGCCTCAGCGAGCGCGGCGGCCACGCCGGGGCGGTCGGCGCGGTCGCAGCGGACCTCGATCAGGCGGCGTCCGCCGGTGTGGTCGGACAGGGCGTGGACGAGCTCGGCGCTGGTGGCGACGGGCACGTGCCGCACGCCGTAGGCGGCGGCGAGGGCGGCGAAGTCCACGGAGTGCGGGGTACCGAACAGGCGCTCGACGATCCCGCCCATGCCGGGGACCTGGGCGACCTGGCCGTGCTCGAGGCCGGCGAAGATCGCTCCGCCAGCGTCATTGACCACCACGAGGTCCAGGTCGGGCTCGTCCTCGTCGGTGCCGGCGAGCAGGCCGCCGGCGTCGTGCAGGGCGGTGAGGTCGCCGAGCAGGGCCACGGTGCGGCGCTGGCTGGCCAGAGCGACGCCCGCGGCGGTGGAGACGGTGCCGTCGATGCCGGCCAGGCCGCGGTTGGCGTAGACCTCGTTGTACGGGGTGGCCGGCGGGCGCCACGTGAGGTCCACGTCCCGGATCACGGACGAGGATCCGAGCACGAGCGGACCGTGCACCACGGAGGCACAGGTCTGGGCGGTCTGCTGCGGGGACATCCCGAAGCGGGGCTGCACGCCGAGCAGCACGTCCTCCACGGCGGACTGTGCGCGCATGGAGGCGGCCTGCCAGGCGTGGAGCCAGCCGGCCTCGCCCTGGCCGGCGAAGTCCGCCAGATCCTCCAGACAGGAGAAGAGCTCCTCCCGGCGGCGACCGGCCTCGAACCACGGGGCCGGTTCCGGGACGTAGAGGGCGGTGTCCACGTCCGCGCGGCGCAGCAGGGCTGCCACGGGACGGGTGAGGGTGGGGCGGCCGAAGAGGACCACCCGGTCGATGCGCTCGGCCAGCGGGTGCCCGGCAGGGCCGTCGGCGGCGCCCGCTCCCGCGGCAGGGCCGAGCAGCAGCGGGTAGGCCGCGATCGCGTTCACGCTGAAGCGGGCGTTGGAGCTGGGCTCGGCCAGCAGCGGCAGGCCGAGGGCCATGGCGAAGGCGGCGGCCACGGGGCCGGCGTCGTGCCCGGCGAGCACCACGGTCCGGCGCTCGGCACGGCCGGCGACCTGCAGCTCCGGGAAGCCGGACAGGTCCGTGCCGGCGGGACGCCACACCTGCACGGGCGCGGCCTTCTGCGCGGCGGCCAGGCAGCCGGAGAGGTCCGGCAGCGTGCCGGTCGACGGGTGCGCGTCCAGCACCTCGCCGCGGCCGGTCTCCGGCAGGACGTGCTCGGTGCCTGCCGGGGTGAGGGCCCCGATGCGGGCGGCCTCCGCGTCATCCGGGACCAGCGGCTCGGCGAAGTGCAGGTTCAGGTGCACCGGCCCGGCCGGGGCGTCCTGGACGGTCACGGAGCCGCCGTCCTCCGAGGCGAGGAAGCCGTCGGCGGCCAGGAGGGCCGAACGCACGCTGGAGGCGACGCGTGACAGGTGCGCGCCGCCGTCGTGCCCGTCCTCCGGCGAGGAGTGCAGGGACGCGGCGAAGCGGACGTGGTGCGGGAAGACCCCCGGCTGCTCGGTGGTCTGATTGGCGCCGGTGCCGACCATCTCGGCGGGACGGTCCGCCGTCAGCGCGACCACGCGCGTGCCGGCGTGGAAGGACTCCATCAGGGCCGGCAGCAGGTTGCCGACGGCCGAGCCGGACGTGGTCACCACGCCGACCGGGCGGCCTGAGCCCAGGGACAGGCCGTGGGCGAGGAAGCCGGCGGAGCGCTCGTCGACGCGCACGTGCAGGCGGACCTCGCCCGCGCGCTCGCAGGCGGCCAGCGCGTACACGAGCGGGGCCGAGCGGGAACCGGGGCAGATCACGACCTCCCGCATGCCGCCGTCGATCAGGGAGTGGACCACCGTGCGCGCCACGGCCAGGGAGTCGGCTGAAGTCATGGTGCCCACCAGTCTAGGCCGGTCCGCCCCGACGGACGGACCGGGCAGTGCGGGGCGAGACCGGCACGCAACGGGCTCCGCACGGGCACGGCCGAGGCCCGGACACCTGTGTGTCCGGGCCTCGGAAGGCGCCGGCGACGAGGGCTTGAAGTCCGCGTCGTCAGCGCTCAGCGGTCGGCGGCGTCAGCAGTCCGCGTCGTCGGCGGTGAACTGGCGGTCGTCGTTCCAGGCGCCGTTCTTGTGCATGCCGGAACGGTGCTCCCAGGCGGTCTGGTCCTCGGTCAGCCACACCTGCACCACGGACGGGCGCGGAGCACGGACCTTGTCCCCCACCTGGATCGGCCCGTTAGCCGGAAGGTGGTCGGGCCACAGGGACGTGTGGGCGCCCCACTCGCCGTCCTCGCCCGGGTGCTGCACGTTGACGAACACCGAGTTGTCCAGGTCGTGGATGACCGGGCCGCAGGTCTCGGCGTCGCGCGGCACGGACAGGAACTGGGCCACGCGGCCACGGTCCGGGCCCTGCAGGACGACCTTGTGGAGGGCGTCGCCGTAGCCGATGGTGCCGGGGGCGCCGTCGGTGGAGATCCACAGGTTGCCGCGCGAGTCGAACGCGAGGTTGTCCGGGCAGGAGATCGGCGAGACCTTCTCCTTCGGGTAGCCCTGGAAGTACACGGAGGAGGACATGCGCGGGTCGCCTGCCAGCAGCAGGATGTTCCACACGAAGGAGGTGGCGGTGTGGTCTCCGCCGGCCTCCTCCATCTCCACCACGTGGCCGTCGCGGTTGCCGACCACCGGGTTGACCTCGTCCACCTCGGTGCGGTCCTTGTTGTTGGTCAGCGCCATGTAGACGCGGCCGTTCACCGGGTTGGTCTCCACGTCCTCCGGACGGTCCATCTTGGTCGCGCCGACCTTGTCCGCGGCCAGGCGGGTGTTGATGAGCACCTCGGCCACGGTGAAGCCGGGGACGAAGGACTCGGTGTCCGAGGTCAGCGCGATCCACTCGCCACAGCCGTCGAAGCGACCGTCGGAGGGGAGGGTGCCCTTGCCGTCGATCTGCGCTGCCGGGGAGTCCCCGGTGAACTTCGCCACGTACAGGGTGCCGGCGGAGAGCAGGCCCATGTTGTGCTTCTTGTCGCCCTCCACGTAGGTGCCGGCGGAGACGAACTTGTACAGGTAGTCATGGCGCTGGTCGTCACCGGAGTAGACGACCACCTTGCCGTTGTCCGCGACGACGGCGGTGCCGGCCTCGTGCTTGAAGCGGCCGAGCATGGTGTGCTTCACCGGCGTGGAGGTCGGGTCCTCGGGGTCGATCTCCACGATCCAGCCGAAGCGGTTGCCCTCGTTGACGTAGCCCTCGTTGCGCAGGTCGAAGCGCGGGTGGAACTTCTCCCAGCCGCGGGCGGTCGGCTCGTCGGCGTAGCCGATGCGCTCCTGGGCCTCGTTGTTGGTCACCGGGCCGTTGAAGTAGCCGTCGAAGTTCTCCTCACCGGAGAGCACGGTGCCCCACGGGGTGAACCCGCCGGCGCAGTTGCCGAGGGTGCCGAGCACCTTGGTGCCGGTCGGGTCCTCCGCGGTCTTGAGCAGCTCGTGGCCGGCCGCCGGGCCGTCCACGGTGAACTCCGTCATGCCGGTGATGCGGCGGTTGCGGGCGCCGCCGCGGACGTACTCCCACTTGCTGCCCACGGAGTCGCGGCGCAGCTCGACCACGGAGAGGCCATGGGCGGCCAGGCCGATGTCGGCGACCTCCTGCGGGTTGGCCTCGATGAACTCCGGGGAGAACATGATGTTCTCGTTGGTGTACTCGTGGTTGGACACCAGCAGGCCGGTCAGGCCGGTCTCGTCGTCGGCCTGGACTGCGAGGAAGTCGCAGTTGTACCCGAACTGCTTCGCCTGGGCGGCGGCGGTCTGGGCCTCGATCTGGAACTCCGGGGAGTCGGCGAAGAGCGGGTCGCCCCAGCGGAGGATGACCCCGTGGTCGTAGCCGGCCGGGACCGTCATCTGGTCCACCACACGGGAGACCGGGTTGATGGCGGTGAACGGCAGGGTTCCGGCGCCGGTGGAGCCGTTGGCCGGGGCCACGGCGAGCGCCTGGGCGGATTCGGGGCGGGCGACGGAGGCACCCACGACCACGGCGGCGGCCAGGCCTCCGCCCAGGGCCATGCGGCGCGAGATGGCCCTCTCCGCGACGTCGCGGAAGGTCTCGTTCTCCGAGCGGTTCGGGACGGGCTTGGCGCAGGCGTTGGCGCACTTGAGCTCGCAGGTGACGGCGGAGCGGTTGCCCCGGGTGTGGCCGACCATCGGCAGGAGGCGCTTGAGCATGACGTTCCCTTCGGTGCATGGGGACGGCCCGTGTCCGGACCGCGAGGAGTGTCGGGGCTTCACGACGGCGGCCGCTGCCGTACCCGTGCGCGACGCCCACCGCCACTGTGCGCGGCCCACGTCACGGTGGGCTGACGCCTGGACGACCGGCAGGTGAACGTGTGCGAACCGCCAGTTTTCGTCACGATGACATGCTGTAATCCCGGAGTGAGCGGGCCGGTCCCTCGCACTTCTCGGCGATGTCGGGGCCGGGCGGCCGAACCGCTCGGCCCCGCCTCAGTGCTGCGCGGCGAGCACGGCGTGCGCGCCGTGGACGCGGCGGGCCCACCGGTCGTGGCTCGCGGCGTCGGCGCGAACGGCCTCGAGCAGGGCGGGGTCCGGCTCGGGCGCGCTCACGCCGGGGACGGGCAGCATGCCGCCGGACGGGGTCCAGGCCGGGTCGCAGACGTCCCGGGAGAACAGGGCGCCGGTGCCCAGCCCGCAGGCGAAGGGCAGTCGGGGCAGGTGCGCGGCGAGCGCCGCCGACCCGGCCAACCCGACGGAGGTGTCCAACGCGCTGGAGACCACGGCGTCCAGGCCGGCGGCCTCCACGATCGCCGCGGCCCGGCGCACCCCGCCCAGCGGCTGCACCTTCACCACGATCAGGTCGGCCGCATCGGCCTGCGCGACCGCGAGCGGGTCGGCCTCCTTGCGCACGGCCTCGTCCGCGGCGATCCGGGTGGGCACCCCGCGCTCGCGCAGCTCCCGGCGCACGGCGGCCAACGGCTCGATCCCCGGCACCGGCTGCTCGGCGTACTCCAGCCCCACGTCCTCGAGCTCGGTGAGCACGTCCACCGCCTGCTCGTGCGTCCAGCCCATGTTGGCGTCCACGCGCAGGGAGGCCTGCGGCAGCAGCTCCCGGACTCGACGCACGCGGGCCAGGTCCTCCTCCCGGGAGCCGGCCACGAGCCGCCCGTCCGGTCCGTGCTCAGCGACCTTCACCTTCACCGCGGTGATGCCCTCCCCGTACGTCGCCAGGACGCGTTCCACGTCCTCGGCGGCCACCGCCGGGACGGTCGCGTTCACGGGCACGGCGTCCCGCACCGGCTCCGGCCAGCCCTGCCAGCCTGCCTCGACCGCCGCGGCCATCCAGCGCGAGGACTCCTCGTCCCCGTACTCCGGGAAGGGCGAGAACTCGGCCCAGCCGGCCGGTCCGTGCAGCAGCAGCGCCTCCCGCCGGGTGGTCCCGCGGAACCTCACGGTCATCGGCAGGGACACGGCCACGGCATGCTCGAGCAGCTCCTCCACGCTCGGCAGGGACGGCCCCCCAGGGGCACCGGGCAGCGGAGGCAGGACGGTGTCGGCGCTCATGCTCCCCAGTCTAGGAACGCCCCCGGCCACAGGCCCGGGCGGGCCGGACGCGGACGGCGGACGGCCGTCGTCGGGACACCGCCGGGGCCGTCAGCGCGCGGCGAGGTACCCGAGCCTCCGGGCCACGGCCACCGCGCGCCCGTGCGAGCCCAGCACGCCCTCGAGCGCGCCGACCACCTGGCCGAGCACCTCCTCGGTCAGCCGCCAGTCCACAGTGAACGGGTCGTCGGCACCGGCCCACACACGCCCCACCGCGCACAGGGCCAGGGTCATCTCGGCCAGGTCCCGGAACACGGGCTCGGGCTCGTCCAGGCGGTCCTCCCAGCCCTCCTCGCCGGCCATGAGGACCGCGCCGGTGGAGGCCTCGTGGATGAACGGGTCGCCGCCCTGGAGCGCGACCACGGTCCAGTCGTCGTTCCAGTCGACCAGGCGGGCCCCCGTGCGGCGGGACCAGCGGAAGCCGGCCTGCTCGTCCCAGAGGCGCTCGAGCGGGAAGAACAGGAAGGGAAGCCCCAGGGTGTCCACCTCCACCCAGCCCGGCCCCACCTGGCGGTAGTAGGCGGCCAGCGCCGGGGCCAGCGGCTCTTCGGAGCCCCACTCGATCGGCTCCTGGCGGAAGACCGGCCCGTGCACGGCCAGGGCGTCCCGTGCGGCGGCGAGGGCGGCGGAGGACGGGGCGGGGGCGGAGGCTGCGGGCTGCATGCCGTCAGGCTCACACGCCCCGGCGAACCCTGCCCCCAGGTGAGGGGACGGGCCGGTGAGCATTCCGTGAAGGGAAGGTGGCGCGTTCCGTCACAGGGTTTCCCAGGCGGGACCGCCATGATGGAGACATGCACCCCGACCCGTTCGAGTCCGCGCACCCGGCTCCGGCCGGCCCCCGCCCCACCCGCTGGTGGCTGTGGCTGCTCGGAGCGCTGCTGTGTGCCCTCGCGGTGGTCGCCGTGTTCCAGACGTTCGTGAGATCGAGCACCGGCCAGGTCCTCGAGTACCGCGCGTTCCAGGCCGTGGAGCCGGCGCCCGGCGACGCGTTCGGTCCGTCCCCGGCCACCACCGCCCTCACGTACGCCCCGTACGTGGCCCTGGGCTGCGCGGCGCTGGGCGTCGCAGTGCAGCTGTCCCGCCGCCGCTGGCAGTCCGCCGTGGCCGTGGTGGCCGCGGCGGTCGGCGCGAACGTCACCACCCAGGTCCTCAAGCACGGCCTGGAGCGCCCCTACTTCGACAACGGCGTCCCCTATGTGGTGGGCAACTCTCTGCCGTCCGGGCACACGACCCTGGCCGCCACCGCCGCCGCGGTCCTCCTGCTGACCGCCCCCGTGCGCTGGCGTCCGCTCGCCGCGCTCGTCGGCGCCGTGCTGACCGGGGTGATCTCCTCCACGGCGTTCCTGGAGGCCTGGCACCGCCCGTCGGACATGGTCGCGGCCGTCGCGGTGGCCGCAGGCTGGGCCTTCCTCGCCGCCCCGTTCGTCCAGCGCGAGGACGGGATCGACCGCGGCCAGACGGCCTCCCCCACCGCCTGCGAGGTGGTCCTGTGGGCCGCCGGCATCCTGGGCGTGACCGCCTCGGCCGTGCTGCTGGGCATGGCCGTGTCCACGGCGGACCCCGGCCCCTCCCCCGGCCCGATCGCCCTCACCGCCGGCGTGGTCATCTGCGTGACCCCGGCCCCGCTCGCCTGGGCCGCGCTGGTCACGTCGCTGCGCCATGAGCGCCGCTGGCAGCGCCGCCGCACCCGCCGGCGTCCGCGCCCGTACGCGCGCGCCTTCTGAGCCCCTCCGCATCCCCTCCCGTCCCTTCCCGACGACGGCACCGCCCTCCGGCGACGGCCCTCGCCGTCCTCGTCCCACTGCGCCGGCACGACGACGGGCCCGGGAGGCGACCGGTGAAGGTCGCCTCCCGGGCCCGTCCGCCTTGAAAGGGTGCCCCGCCCCCGTAGGCGGGGTCCGATCAGATCTCGGCCAGGGCCGCGGTCGGGTCGTTCAGGCAGCCGGCCACGAACGTGAGGAACGCGGAGGCCGTGGCGCCGTCGGTGACGCGGTGGTCGAAGGTCACGGTCATCTCGGTGACCTTGCGGACCTGGATCTGCCCGTCCACGACCCACGGGCGGTCGATGATGCGGCCGATGCCCAGCATGCCCACCTCGGGGATGTTGAGGATCGGAGTCGCACCGTCGGTGCCCAGCGGACCGTAGTTGTTCAGGGTGAAGGTGCCGCGGGTCAGCTCGGCCGGGGAGGCCTTGCCCTCGCGGGCCCGGCCCACGGTCTCGGCGATCGCGGCGTTCAGCTCCGCGGCACAGAGACGCTCGGCGTGCTCGATGGACGGGACCATCAGGCCGCGGTCGGTCTGCACGGCGAGGCCGAGGTTGACGCCCTCGAACTCGACGATCTCCTCCCTGCCGCCCGCACCGGTCTCGATGCGGGCGTTCATCACCGGGTACTTGCGCAGGCCGGCGACGGTGAAGCGGGCGATCAGGCCGAGCAGCGACGGGGCGTTCTCCGGATCCTTCGCCTTGAGCGCCTGACGGAGCTCCAGCAGGCCGGTGACGTCCACGTCCATCCACGCGGTGACCTCGGGGACCTCGCGGCGGGACCGGGCCATCTGGTCCGCGATCGCCTTGCGCACGCCGGTGATGGGGGTGCGCTCGGCGACGCGCAGGCCCGAGCGCGAGTCCTGCTCGCCCACGGCGCCGGAGGCGGCCGGGGCGGAGGACGCCGCCGGGGCGGCCTGGGCCGGGGCGGAGGCGCCGCCGGAGATCGCACCCATCACGTCGGCGCGGGTGATCAGCCCCTCGGGGCCGGTGCCGGTGAGAGTCGCGACGTCCACACCGTTGTCCCGGGCGAGCTTGCGCACGATCGGCGACACCACACGCGGGGCCTGCCCCGAGCCGGAGGCGGCCGGCGAGGACGAGGCGGGGACCGTCGTCCTGCCCCGGCCGCGCTTGCGCTTGGACGGGCGGGTGCGGCCCGTGGCGCCGTGGCCGGAGGTGCCGTAGCCGATCAGGACGTTGCCGGAGGCCTCCTCGTCCGAGCCGGCGACGTCGCCGTCGCCGCCCCGGGCCTTGTCCGGGGCGGGCTGGCCCGTGCCGGGTTCCATGACGCCCGCGCGCTCCTCCTCGCGGTAGGACAGCGCGCCGGGCCGCTCGTCCGCGGCGGGGCCGGCATCGGCGCCGCCGTCGGTCTCCCCGGCCTCGCCGACGGTGATCAGCGGCAGGCCGACCTCCATGGTCTCGCCCTCGGAGCCGTGCAGGGTGAGGACGGTGCCCTCGAACGGGCACGGCACCTCCACGAGCGCCTTGGCGGTCTCCACCTCGGCGATCGGCTGGTCCACGGCGACTTCGTCGCCCTCGGCCACGAGCCAGCGGACCAGGTCCGCCTCGGTCAGGCCCTCGCCCAGGTCGGGCAGGTTGAAGGTCTTGCTCATGCGTCGGCCTCCTCAGAGTCCAGGTCCCAGTTCAGGTCGTCGATGGCATCGAGGATGCGGTCGACGTTCGGCAGGTGGTGCTCCTCGAGCTTCGGCGCCGGGTACGGGATGTCCCAGCCGGTCACGCGCAGCACCGGGGCGGCCAGTGAGTGGAAGCACTCCTTCTGGATCCGGGCCACCAGCTCGGAGGCCACGGAGGCGAAGCCCTGCGGCTCGGCCACGACGACGGCGCGGCCGGTCTTCGTCACCGACCTCACGATGGTTGCCTCGTCCAGCGGGTTGATGGTGCGCAGGTCCACGACCTCCACCGAGCAGCCCTCCTCCTCGGCGGCCTTGGCAGCGGCCACACAGGTGGGCACGGACGGGCCGTAGGACACCAGGGTGACGTCGGTGCCGGTGCGGGCCACGGCGGCGCGCGCCCAGCCCTCGGCGTCGGTCTCGGCCTTCTCGGCCTCGGCCCAGCGGGCCTCGAACTCGGCGCGCAGCTCGTCCAGGTCCAGGTCGGCCTTGGACCAGTAGAGCTTCTTCGGCTCCATGAAGACCACCGGGTCGTCCGAGCGGACCGCCCAGCGCAGCATCAGGTAGGCGTCGGCCACGGTGGCCGGGGTGTAGACCTTCAGCCCCGGGGTGTGGGCGTAGTAGGACTCGGAGGAGTCGCAGTGGTGCTCCACGCCGCCGATGCCGCCGCCGTAGGGGATGCGGATGGTGATCGGCATGGGCGTGGCGCCCTTGGTGCGGTTGCGCATCTTGGCCACGTGCGAGGCGATCTGCTCGAAGGCCGGATACGCGAACGCGTCGAACTGCATCTCGATCACCGGGCGGGCGCCGCCGAGGGCCATGCCCACGGCCATGCCGGCGATGCCGGACTCGGCCAGCGGGGTGTCGAAGCAGCGGTCGTCGCCGAAGCGCTGGGTGAGGCCGTCGGTGATGCGGAAGACGCCGCCGAGGGTGCCCACGTCCTCGCCGAAGACGACCACCATGTCGTCCGCGGCCATCTCATCGGCCAGGGCCGCGTTCAGCGCGGCCGCGAAGGTCAGGTTCGCCATGCTCAGGCCTCCTTGGTCTCGGAACGGGACAGCTCCTCCGCCAGCTGGGCGCGCTGAGCGGCCAGCTGCGGGGTCTGCACGGTGTAGACGTGGTCGAACAGCTCCAGCGGGTCGAGCTCCACGTCGGTGTTCATCGCATCACGCAGCGAGGCGGCGACCTGCTCCGCGTCCGCGGTGATGGACTCGGCGACCTCGTCGGTCAGCACGCCGCGGTCGGTGAGGAACGCGGACATCCGACGCAGCGGATCGCGGGCCTCCCACTCCTTCACCTCGGCGTCCTCGCGGTAGCGGGTGGCGTCGTCCGCGTTGGTGTGGGACTGCATGCGGTAGGTGTCCGCCTCGACCAGGAAGGGGCCGCCGCCGTTGTGGCACAGCTCCACGGCACGGCCGAGCACGGCCAGCAGGGCGGCCAGGTCGTTGCCGTCCACGCGCTCGCCGGCGAGGCCGTAGCCCACGGCCTTGTGGGCCAGGGACGGGGCGGCGGACTGGCGGGCCAGCGGCACGGAGATCGCGTACTTGTTGTTCTGCACGAAGAAGATCACCGGCAGCTTGAACACGGCGGCGAAGTTGAGGGCCTCATGGAAGTCGCCCTCGGAGGTGCCGCCGTCGCCGACCATGGCGAGCACGGTCACGTCCTCACCGCGCAGGCGGGCGGCCTTGGCCAGGCCCACGGCGTGCAGCAGCTGGGTGGTCAGCGGGGTGGACTGCACGGAGACCTTGTACTCCTGCGGGTCGTAGCCCTGGTGCCAGGTGCCCTGGTAGGCGACCATCACCTCGGTGGCGGGGACGCCGCGGGACATCACGGCCACGGTGTCGCGGTAGGTCGGGAAGAGCCAGTCGTCCTTGCGCAGGCAGACGGCGGCGGCGACCTCGGAGGCCTCCTGGCCGTGGGAGGACGGGTAGACGGCCATGCGACCCTGACGCACGAGGGCGTAGGCCTGGTCGTTCACGCGGCGGCCGATCACCAGGTGACGGTAGGCCTCCAGCAGGGCCTCGTCGGACGGCATCGGGTACTCGTGGCCGGGCTCGACGTCCTGCTCCTCGGGGGACAGCGCGGTGCCGTCCTCGGCGACGAGCTGGATGCGACGGGTCGCCGGCAGCAGGTACTCCTCCAGCGTGATGCCGAACGAGTCATGCGGCGCAGACGCGGTGTTGTGGCTCATGGGCACTCCTTTCCAGAATCGCCTCATTCTGACCTGAACGGGCCAATCTGTTCACCGGAGCGGCGTGACTTGCATACAGTTCGCTTGATTCATGGACCCTGGATGGACATTCCGTTAGAGTGGCGTACGGCACACGCACAGATGTCCGCCGTTCTCCGCTGCGGGAGACGGCGTCTGCGCAGGATCTGAGGAGAGAGTGCACACCATGGAACTGGACGCCACGGACCGCGCGATCATCGCCGAGCTCAGCCGGGACGGGCGGCTCTCCGTCGCCGCCCTCGCCGAGCGCGTCCACGTCTCCCGCGCGCACTGCTACTCCCGTCTGAACCGGCTGCAGGACGCCGGCGCCATCACAGGCTTCACGGTCACGGTGGACCCGGAACGGCTCGGCTTCGGCGCCTCCGCGCACGTGGCCCTGAAGCTGCGCCAGCACAACTGGCGCGAGCTGCGCGCCCAGCTGCTGGCCGTCCCGGAGGTCAGCCAGGTGTCCCTGGTCGGCGGCAACATGGACGTGATGATCATGGTGCGCGCCCGGAACATCGCGGACCTGCGCCGGGTGGTGTTCGAGCACCTGCAGGCACTGCCCGGCGTGGTGGACACCCAGACGTACATGATCTTCGAGGACCACACCTCCGCCCGATACCTGGAGGACCGCCCCGAGCGGAGCTGAGCCCCGGGACCGACGCCCCGGGACCGGGCCTCAGAAGCGGCCGGCGAGCGGGGCGTCGTCGCCCTCGACCCAGGCGCCCATCGGCGGCGCCCACGGCCGGACGTCCACGGTGGCCACGAGGCCCTCCTTCTGGAAGGGGTCCTCCGCGAGGGCGATGCGGGCGTCGTCCGCGGAGTCGGCGCGGAGCACCAGCAGCGCGGCGGGCTGGACGCCCTCCTGCTCCGGGTACGCGCCGGCGAGCAGCACGACCCCGTCCGCGGCCAGCGAGCGCAGGAAGGCCCGGTGATCGGCGCGGTGGGCGTCGCGGCCGGCGGAGTCGTCGGTGTAGGTGTAGTGCACGGCGAAGACGGTCATGGCGTCAGTGTGGCACGTCACGCCCGCCGTCGGGACTCCGTGCCGCCCTGCGGACGGTACACCGACCCGGGGCCGCCCGGCAGCAGCACCCGGAAGCCGACCGACCCGGCCGCCGCCAGCCCGGCGAGCGCGAGGATGCCGCCGGCCAGGCCGACCACGCCGGTCACCGCGGACAGCAGCAGCGGACCGGTGACCATGCCGGTGTCCGAGACGATGCGCCAGATGCCCAGGAACTGCGCCCGGCCGTGGGCCGGCGAGTAGTCGGCGCCGAGGGTCATGACGATGCCGGAGCCGAAGCCGTTGCCCAGGCCGACCAGCAGCGAGGCGCAGAGCAGGGTGACGAACGAGTCGCTCAGCGGGATCAGCGCGAAGCCCACGGCCATCACGCCCAGGCAGGGCACGGCCACGGCACGGCGCCCGAAGCGGTCCATGAGCCAGCCGGACGGGTAGAACATGAGCACGTCCACAAGGGCGGAGAGGCCGAAGATCAGGGACGTGGTGGCCGGGTCGATCCCCAGGTGCGCCGCCCACAGCGGCACCACCGCGGCACGGCAGACGCGGGTGGCGGACAGCGTCATCACGCACAGGCCCACGGTGGACAGCAGCTTCACGTGCGTGGCGGCCATGTGCCGCAGGGTCTCGGCCGGCAGCGGGATGCCCTGGGTGTCCAGGGCCTGCTCCTCCTCGAGCTCCTCGATGAAGAAGCTCATGCCCACGCCCACGGCCATGGCCACGGCGGCGGCCGCGAACGCGCCGGGCAGGCCCATCCAGGACTGCAGGCCGGCGCCGAGGAAGGGGCCCACGAGGGTGCCGATGCGGATGGTGCCGCCGAGCAGGGACATCGCCCGCGCCCGGTGCGTCACCGGGACCGCGGCCGCCAGATAGGACTGCCGGGCCAGGTTGAACCCGGAGCCGGCCGCCCCGACCATGAACACCCCCGCCAGCAGCAGCGGCAGACCCCACTGCTGGGGCAGGCCGGCCGCCTCGTGCCAGCGGGACGTGGTCCCCCAGGCCAGCAGCGCGGCGGCGGCACCGAGGAACGCGGACGCGATGATCGTCCGCCGCTCCCCCACCCGGGAGACCAGCAGCGCGGCCGGGCCGTTCATCAGCAGGCCGCCGACGCCGATCAGCACCACCACCGCGGCCGCCAACGCGGGCGCCGCACCGAAGTCGAGGGCCGCCGTGGCCACCGCCGGCATCATCGCACCCAGGCCGATCGCATAGACGGTGGAGGGCGCGTAGATCTGGAAGGCCCCCGCCAGGGGGCCGCCGCGCGGGGAGGGGGCGGAGCCGTCGTCGTGGTGCCGGGAAGTCATCAAGGGGCGAGCCTACTCCCCGCGGCGTCACGGCTCGCAGGCACGTCCACGCGCCTCACTACGATGGGCCCATGCCTCGCATGCCCTCCTCCGCAGCCCCCGCCGGGACCGCCTCCGGCCGCGGCGCCCTCGACCGCTACTTCCGCCTCACCGAGCGCGGCTCCACCCTCGGGCAGGAGTTCCGCGGCGGCCTCGCCACCTTCCTGGCGATGAGCTACATCATCGTGCTGAACCCGCTCGTGCTGTCCGGGACGGATTCGGCCGGCGGCGAGCTCGGCATCCCCCGCGTCGCCGCCGTCACCGCACTGGCGGCCGGCATCTTCACCATCGTCATGGGCCTGTGGGCACGGCACCCGTTCGCGCTCGCCGCGGGCCTGGGCATCAACGCGTTCCTGTCCATCACGATCGCCACCACGCCGGGCCTGACCTGGCCGTCCATCATGGGCCTGGTGGTGCTCGCCGGCCTGATCATGGCCGTGCTCGTGGCCACCGGATTCCGCCGTGCGGTGTTCGACGCGGTGCCGCCGGCTTTGAAGACGGGCATCGTGGTGGGCATCGGCCTGTTCATCGCCCTGATCGGCCTGGTCAACGCCGGCTTCGTGCGCCGCCTCCCGGACGCCGCCGGCACCACCGTCCCCGTCGGCCTGGGCACCGGCGGCGAGCTCGAGGGCTGGCCGGTCCTCGTGTTCATCGTGGGCCTGGCGCTGACCGCAGTCCTGGTGATCCGGAAGGTGCGCGGCGCCATCCTCATCGGCATCGTGGCCGCCACCGTGCTGGCCAACGTCCTGGAGGCCGTCTTCCACATCGGCCCGTCCGTGGACGACGCCGGCAACGCCAACCCCACCGGCTGGTCCCTGGTGGCCCCGTCCATGCCGGAGTGGACCGCCCCGGACCTGTCCCTGCTCGGCCAGGTCAGCCTGTTCGGCGCGTTCCAGGAGGTCGGCGGGCTCATGGCCGCGCTGCTGGTGTTCGCCATCCTGCTGTCCGTGTTCTTCGATGCCATGGGCACCTCGGTGGGCCTGGCCCGCGAGGCCGGCACCGTGAATCCGGACGGCTCCATCCCGGATCTGAACCGCGTGCTCATGGTGGACGCCCTGGCCGTGGCCGGAGGCGGCGGCGCCTCGGGTTCGGCCAACCAGATCTTCGTGGAGTCCGGCACCGGCATCGGCGAGGGCGCCCGCACCGGCATCGCCTCCGTGGTGACGGGCGTGCTGTTCCTGCTCGCCATGTTCCTCACCCCGCTGATCCACCTGGTGCCGTTCGAGGCCGTGGCCCCTGCGCTCGTGGTGGTCGGCTTCATGATGGCCTCCCAGGCTGTGGACATCGACTGGAACGACTGGGGCGCCGCCTTCCCGGCCTTCCTCACCTTCATCCTCATGCCGTTCACCTACTCGATCGCCAACGGCATCGGCGCCGGCATGATCGCCTACGCCGTGATCCGCACCGGCCAGGGCCGGGCGAAGGAGGTCCACCCGCTGCTGTGGCTCGTGGCCCTCGCCTTCGTCTTCTACTTCGGCATGGGCGTTTTCCGCGGAGTCCTCGGGCTAGGCTGAGTGTGACCGGAACCACCGACCCCCACTGACCACGGAGGACATCCATGCAGTTCAAGGACCGCACGTTCATCGTCACCGGAGGCGCCTCGGGCCTCGGCGCCGCCACCGCCCAGGCCCTGCTGGCCGAGGGCGCGAAGGTGGTCGTCGTGGACCTCAAGGGCCAGGCCCCGGAGGGCGCCGTGATGGTCGAGACGGACGTGACGAACGAGGAGCAGGTGGCGAACGCCGTCAAGGTCGCCACCGAGCAGGGCGCGCCGCTGGCCGGCGTGGTCAACTGCGCCGGCATCGCCACCGCCGAGAAGACCCTCGGCCGCGAGGGCGTGCTGCCGCTGGAGAACTTCACGCGCACCATCAACATCAACCTCATCGGCACCTTCAACGTGATCCGCCTGGCCGCCGAGGCCATGGCGCAGAACGAGCCGGGCGAGGACGGCGAGCGCGGCGTCATCATCAACACCGCGTCCGTGGCCGCCTTCGACGGCCAGATCGGCCAGGCCGCCTACTCGGCCTCCAAGGGCGGCGTGGCCGCGATGACCCTGCCGCTGGCCCGCGAGTTCGCCCGCAACGGCATCCGCGTCGTGACCATCGCCCCGGGCATCTTCTGGACCCCGATGATGGCCGGACTCCCGGAGAAGGCGCAGGCCTCCCTGGCCGAGCAGATCCCGTTCCCCTCCCGCCTGGGCACCCCGGAGGAGTACGCGGCGCTGGCCAAGCACATCGTCGAGAACCGCATGCTCAACGGCGAGGTCATCCGCCTCGACGGCGCCGTCCGCATGGCCCCGCGCTGATCCGCAGGCCCCCGGCGTCTGCCCGGGACACAGGCACGACGACGGCCGCCCGCCCTCCGTACGGAGGGCGG
>NZ_KV809433.1:0-48442 GCF_001812555.1 Micrococcus sp. HMSC067E09
GTCTACACCCTCGATTGTGAAGAGCCAGTTAAGTGCTCATCATGCCCTGAAACGATCATCATACAGAGGGAAGCGAGCAAGACTCCCGTGCGTCCAAGCGATGAAATCAGAAGCGCACGAGTGCCGCCGACCCGGTCAACAGTGACTCCAAGAAGGATTCCACTAAGAATCCTCGGAGTCGTTGAGAAAACGATGTACGCCCCGATAAGCACAGGCCTCTGACTGTCATCGAAAGAGGGACTCGTGGCAATCCACGCGTAAACGATTGCTTCAACCAGGAACTCCGCGAAGGAGGTGAGGCATGTAGCGCTCAGTACCCAGCGAAACCTTCGTGAGCCCAGGGATAAACGCGTGACTGGCATCTCACCTCCAACCGCTCCACTCGATCAGCTCCTATGCCTGACGTGCGATCAGGGGACTCCGGTGAAGCGTCGCGTTCTCCAAGGCGCGAAACGCGGATTCGTCGCCGATCTGGCCCAAGCGAAGCGCCTCAATAGCACGCCAATCCTCGAATACTGGATCAAAGTCCACTAAATTAATGTCTTGCCCGAAAAGTCGTTCGACAGATCGTCTCTTCCATGTCCACTCTGGGTCACTCCACGAGGAACCGTCATAGGGCTCCAATGCGGATCGTTCCATGAAGTCATTCGCAGGCTGATACCGGGTCTCCACACTCACATGCCACCCTTCGCCCCGATTACGCGATCCTCCATCTGGGGTAGTGGAGTAGAAAACCACCGCATCCGACGGACTAAGGATAGATTACTGCTGGCTACAAGGTTCCAATCCCTCCGTAGTCAACGTCCACCCGGACATATTCTCGGATGACAGGGTCAGTTGCACAGGAAGGGAACCCGGCGTCCAACGAAACAACGGCAATGCTCCAGTCGATAGGACGTGAGACACGTTACGGTGTTGCGCAGATCACTGTCAAGGGCTGTCTTGAGTCAGCGACGCCGCGTGGCGCGGGCCCGCCAGGCGACCGTCACGTAGGGCACCGTCAGCTGCGCGTCCGCGGCGTGGCCCAGGTGCTCGTGGAGGTACCAGTCCAGGTTCGCCCGCATCCGGGCGCGGATCCGGTCATCCGAACGCAGCCAGTAGGATCGCGACGCCATGAGGCCGTGCAGCTGCGCCGGCGTCATGACGGTCTGCCACGGCCAGCGGGCGTGCTCCTCCGGGCCGAACGGCGCGGCGAACCGGCGGCGCTCCGGGGCGGCGGCGTGCACGTCCCCGGCGTGCATGATCCGGGTCAGCCGGTGCACCCACGGCACGGTGACGTCCAGCTGGTTCCACACGGCCGCCAGCCGCCCGCCCGGCCGCAGCACCCGGGCCGCCTCCGCCGACGCCGCGGCCACGTCCACCCAGTGCCAGGCCTGGGCGGCCACCACGACGTCGGCGCTGGCCCCCGCCAGGTGCGTCCGCTCCGCCGTGCCCTCGGCCACGCGCACCCCGTCCGCCACGTCCCGGGCGAGGACGGCGCGCATGGCCTCCGACGGCTCGACGGCCGCCACCGAACGGACCTCGTCGACGGGACGGGAGGCGAGCAGGCGGGTGAACAGACCGGTGCCCGCGCCCAGGTCCACCACGTCCAGCGGCGCCTCCAGGCCCGCGAGGATCCAGTCCACGGCGGCGGAGGGGTATGACGGGCGGACGGCGTCGTAGTGCTCGCCCTCCTCCGCGGTCACGTCGAAAGGGTTCACCCCGTGCGTGCGGGTGATCGCGGCCCGGCCCGGCAGGGACGGGACGGCGGGTGCGTCACCGGTGCCGCCGGCACCGGCCGCCGCATCCCCGCCCCGGTCGGAGGCGAGATGCCCCGCGGCGGGTGGGGGTCCGTCGTTGGGAAGGATCACGCGGCGGCGAGGATCGCGCGGACCTGGTCCACGTCCTCGTGCATCTGGGCGATCAGCTTCTCCACGCCCTCGTAGGCGACCATGCCGCGGATGCGGGCGACGAACTCGACGTCGATGTGCTTGCCGTAGAGGTCGAAGTCCTCGACGCGCTCGTCCGGGCGGTCGATCACGTGGGCCTCCACCACGCGGCGCACGCCCTCGAAGGTCGGGTTGGTGCCGATGGAGATCGCGGCAGGCCAGACGCGGCCGTCGGCCTCGTGCACCCGGCCGGCGTAGACGCCGTCCGCGGGGATCATGCCCTCGGAGTCGGCGGCGAGGTTGGCGGTGGGGAAGCCCAGCTCGCGGCCGCGGGCGCAGCCGTGCACGACCTCGCCGGAGACCACGTGGTTGCGGCCCAGGACCGCGGCCGCCTCCGCGACCTCGCCGGCGGCCAGCGCCTCGCGGACCCACGTGGACGAGCAGCGGCGGTCCGGGTGCTCCGGCAGGTCCGCGGGATACTCGTCCACCGCGATCACCTCGAAGCCGTGGGCGCGGCCCAGCTGCACCATCGTGTCGAAGTCGCCGGAGTTGTCCCGGCCGAAGCGGACGTCATGACCCACCACCACCGCGGCGGCGTTCAGGCCGTCCACGAACATCGAGCGCACGAACTCCTCCGGGGTCTGCCGGGCGAACTCGAGCGAGTAGTGCTGCTGGAGCACGGCGTCCACGCCGGCGGCCTCGAGCAGGGCGATCCGCTGGCGTGGGCTGACGATGTCCTCGTGCGCCACGTGCGGCAGATGCACGGCGCGCGGGTGCGGGGCGAAGGTCACCACCACCGCGGCATGGCCGCCGGCACGGGCGCGCTCCACCACGGAGGCCAGCACCTGACGGTGGCCGCGGTGCACGCCGTCGAAGTTCCCGAGCGCGACGACCGTGCTCGGCAGGTCCGCCGGCACCTGGTCCAGCGAGGTCCAAAGCTTCATTCAGGACTCCTTCGGCTCGCGGTGGGTCAGCAGCCAGGCCAGGCCCACGATCGGCAGCACCAGCGGCACGTAGCCGTAGCCGGCGCCGAAGTGCGACCACACGGTGGCATCCGCGAACAGCTCCGGGTGCAGGACGGTGGCCAGGCCCACGCCCACCACGCCGACCAGCTCGATCAGCACGGCCACCAGGGAGACCAGCCACGCGGTGCGGCCGATCCGCGCCAGGGAGACGGTGGCCACGATGTACACGATCGCTGCGAACGCCGAGAGCACATAGGCCACAGGAGCGCGGTCGAAGTGGCTGAGGATCTGGAAGAGGCTGCGGGCCAGCGCCGAGAGGGCGAAGACGGCGTAGACCATCACGATGATGCGGCCCAGCCCCTGGTTGCGGCGCGGCGGGGTCTGCAGTTCGGTGCTCATGGTCCTCCTCACCACTGTCCGTACCAGATGACCTGCATGCGGTGGAGCATGACCACCACGGTGGGGCCGGCGACGGCGAGCACCACGTTGGCCCACCGGGTCTTGTCCGTGATCGCCCAGGCCACGGCGAGCGGCGGGATCAGCAGGGCGGTGATCACATAGCCCCAGAACTCCCAGCCCGGACCGTTGAGGGTGTCCCCGGAGAACTGCCGGATCGCGCCGGCCACGGCGTAGACGATCAGGAACAGTTCGACGGCGGCGGCCGAGAGGATCGCCGAGTCCGCCGGGTGGCGGCGCACGACCGCCGCCACGAGGCAGATCAGCAGGGACAGGACGCCGATGACGGTGCCCGTCCAGAACCAGGCGTCCAGGATCATGGGCGGGCCTCCTTCGACGCCGAACCGGTGCCCGGTCCCTCGGCCGGGGCGAACACCAGGTGCGGACGGGCGATGTCCTGCCCACGGCGGCGGGCATCCTTGACCAGGGCGACGACGGTGCCGTCGGTGCGGCGGGCCGCGGTGAGCTGCCCGTCGGTGCCGGTCGGTGCGATGGCGCGCCCGAAGGAGAGCTCCTCGGCCTCGTGGTCGGTCAGATCCCGGACCGGGAACAGGTCCGCGGCGGCGGCGGAGAGCTCGGTCATCGCGAAGCCCGCGGCGAGGGCCTCGAGGCTGTGGGCGTCGGCCACGTCGAACGGACCGACCCTCGTGCGCCGCAGCATGGTGAGGTGGCCGCCGATCTCGAGGGCCTCCCCCAGGTCCCGGGCCAGGGCACGGATGTAGGTGCCGGACGAACAGTGGACGCGCACGTCCAGGTCCACCACCCGCCCGTCATCCAGGCGGCGCATCTGCAGCACGTCGAAGGAGTGCACGGTGACGGGGCGGGCGTCGAGCTGCACGTCCTCACCCGCGCGGACGCGGTCGTAGGCACGGCGGCCGGCCACCTTCACGGCGGACACGGCGGAGGGAACCTGCTCGATGTCCCCGGTGAGGAGGGCGACCTGCTCGGCCACACGTTCCTCGGTGACGGCGTTCGCCAGGCGGGTCTGGACGACCTCGCCCTCGGCGTCGTCGGTGACGGTGGAGACCCCGAGCCGCACGGTGGCCTCGTAGACCTTGTCCGTGCCGGTGATGGAGGTCAGCAGGCGGGTGGCCTTGTTGACCCCGACCACGAGCAGGCCGGTGGCCATGGGGTCGAGGGTGCCGGCGTGGCCGACCTTGCGGGTCCCGGCCAGGCGGCGGATGCGCCCGACCACGTCGTGCGAGGTCCAGCCGCCGGGCTTGTCGACGAGGACAACCCCCGACGCCTCGGTGCCCGGGGCGTCGGGGGCTGCTGCGGTGCGCTGAGAGCTCACGGTCGGTGGGGCCTCAGGCTCGCTCGCCGTCGTTCTCGTCCGCGTGGCGGTACGGGTCCGCCTCGCCGGCGAAGGCGGCGCCCTCGCTGGACTTGGCGATCTGAGCGTCCCGCTCCCGGGCCGCGCGCAGCACCTCCTCGAGGTGGGCGGCCGCCTCGGGCACGGTGTCCGCGACGAACTCGAGGGTGGGCACCAGGCGGATCGTCAGGTTCCGGCCGACCTCGCGGCGCAGGATCCCTCGGTTGTCCTGGATGCCCTGGTGGGCGGCGGCGACGGTGTCGTCGTCGCCCAGCACGGTGTAGTAGACGGTGGCGTGCTGGAGGTCGTTGGTCACGCGGACCTCCGTCACGGTCACCGGCTCCACACGGTCGTCCTTCACACTGCGCCGCAGCGCCTCGGCCACGAGGACCTTGATGCGCTGGGCCAGCTTGGCTGCACGTGTCGGATCGGCCATGAGCTCACTTCCTTCCTGTGGATGCGGGGCTGTCCTGCGTCCGGCGCAGGTCAGTCGCGCGGCTTCTCCTGCATCTCGAAGGTCTCGATGACGTCGCCTTCCTTGATGTCGTTGAAGCTGCCCAGGCCGATACCGCACTCGTAGCCCTCGCGGACCTCGGTGGCGTCGTCCTTGAAGCGGCGCAGCGAGTCGATCTTGAGGTTGTCGGCCACCACCACGCCGTCGCGCACCAGGCGGGCCTGGGCGTTGCGGCGGATGAGACCGGAGCGGACGAGAGAGCCGGCGATGTTGCCCCACTTGGAGGAGCGGAACACCTCGCGGATCTCGGCCGAGCCGAGCTCGACCTCCTCGTACTCCGGCTTGAGCATGCCCTTCAGGGCGGCCTCGATGTCGTCGATCGCGTCGTAGATCACCGAGTAGAACCGCATGTCCACGCCCTCCTTGTCGGCCAGCTCGCCCACGCGCTCGGCGGGACGGACGTTGAAGCCGATGATGATGGCGTTGTCCACGGTGGCCAGGTTGACGTCGTTCTGGGTGATCGCACCCACACCGCGGTGGATGACGCGCAGCTGCACCTCGTCCTCGCCCACATCGATCTTGAGCAGCGAGTCCTCGAGCGCCTCGACGGCACCGGACGCATCGCCCTTGATGATGAGGTTGAGGGTGTCCAGCTTGCCCTCGGCCACCGCCTGGTCGAACTCCTCCAGGGTGATGCGCTTGCGGCGCTTGGCCAGCTGGGCGTTGCGTTCGGCGGCCTCGCGCTTCTCGGCGATCTGACGGGCGGTGCGCTCGTCGTTGGTCACCAGGAAGGAGTCACCGGCGCGCGGCACGGCGGACAGGCCCAGGACCTGGACCGGACGGGAGGGCAGGGCCTCCTCCACGGCCTCGCCGTTCTCGTCGAACATGGCGCGGACGCGGCCGTGCGCCGAGCCGACGACCATGGTGTCGCCGACGCGCAGGGTGCCGGTCTGGACCAGGACGGTCGCCACGGCGCCGCGCCCCTTGTCCAGGTTGGCCTCGATGGCGACGCCGCGGGCGTCCTTGTCCGGGTTGGCCTGGAGCTCCAGGGCGGCGTCCGCGGTGAGCAGGACGGCCTCGAGCAGCTGGTCGATGTGCAGGTTCTGGCGGGCGGAGACGTCGACGAACATCGTGTCTCCGCCGTACTCCTCCGGCACCAGGCCGTACTCGGTCAGCTGGCCGCGGATCTTGTCCGGGGCGGCGGTGTCCTTGTCGATCTTGTTCACGGCGACGACGATCGGCACGTCGGCGGCCTGCGCGTGGTTCAGGGCCTCCACGGTCTGCGGCATGACGCCGTCGTCCGCGGCGACCACGAGCACGGCGATGTCGGTGACCTTGGCACCGCGGGCACGCATGGCGGTGAACGCCTCGTGGCCCGGGGTGTCGATGAAGGTCAGGCGACGCCGCTCACCCTGGTGGTCCACCGGCACCTGGTACGCGCCGATGTGCTGGGTGATGCCGCCGGCCTCGCCCTCGATGACGTTCGAGGAGCGGATGGCGTCGAGCAGGCGGGTCTTGCCGTGGTCCACGTGGCCCATGACGGTCACGACGGCCGGACGCGGCTCGAGGTCCTCGTCGTCCTCCTCGGCCTCCTCGGCCTCGAGGTCGATGTCGAACGCCTCCAGCAGCTCCTTGTCCTCGTCCTCCGGGGACACGATCTGCACCTTGTAGCCGAGCTCCTCGCCCAGCAGCTGGAACGTGTCCTCGTCGAGGGACTGGTTGGCCGAGGCCATCTCACCCAGGGTGAACAGCACCTTCACCAGGTCCGCGACGTCCGCGCGGATCTTCTCGGCGAAGTCGGCGAGCGAAGCGCCCCGGCGCAGGCGAAGCACGGTGTTGCCGTCGCCCTTGGGGATCTTCACGCCGCCGATCTCGCGGGTGTGCTGCTGCTCGAACTCCTGGCGCTTCGCGCGCTTGGACTTGCGCCCCTTGCGCGGGCCGCCTCCACGGCCGAAGGCACCCTGGGCGTTGCCGCGGCCACGGCCGCCGAAGCCGCCGGGACGGCCGGGGCCGCCGCCCGGACGGCCGCGGCCACCGCCGCGAGACGGGGCCGGGGCAGGGGTGATCTGCTTGGGCATCATCCCCGGGTTCGGACGCGGGGCACCCGGACGGGGGCCGCCTGCGGCCGGACGCGGACCACCGGCACCGGCACCCTGGCGGGGGCCGCCGGGGCGCGGGGCGCGGTCCTCACGGCCGGAGCGCATGCCCTGGCTGGAGGAGAACGGGTTGTTGCCCGGGCGCGGGCCGCCGCGGCCGCCACGGGCGCCCGGACGCGGACCGGCGGAGCCGGCCTTCGAGGTGAACGGGTTGTTGCCCGGACGGGGGGCTCCCGGCTTCGGGGCACCTGGCTTCGGCGCGGCGGCACCCGGCTTCGGGGCACCCGGCTTCGGCGCGGCGGCCCCCGGCTTCGGAGCCGAGGAGGCCGGCGTCGGCGCACCCGGCTTCGGGGCACCAGACTTCGGGGCGGCGGCACCCGGCTTCGGAGCCGCGGCACCCGGCTTCGGCGTGCCGGCCTGGGGGGCCTGGGCACCCGGCTTCGGGGCGGCGGCACCCGGCTTGGGGGCCGAGGATGCCGAAGCCTGCGGGGCGGCCGCCGGCTTGGATGCTCCGGCCGCGGGCTTCGCGGCGGAGCTCTTGGCATCGCCGGCCGGCGCGGAGCCGGCGTAGGCGTTGCGGAGCTTCTTCACGACCGGGGGCTCGATCGTGGAGGAGGCCGAGCTGACGAACTCGCCGAGCTCCTTGAGCTTGCTCAAGGCCTCCTTGGAAGGGATGCCGAGCTCCTTGGCGAGCTCGTGGACGCGGACCTTGGCCACGTTTCTCCTGTTCTGGCCTCCTCAGCGAGGCCGAACGGAACAGATGTGGTCCTCGTTCAGCCCGCCTTGAGACCGTCGGTGGTGTCCCAGACCGGGGCGTGCATCATGGTCGACGCCGCACGGCCTGCCTGACAGCAGGGGGTGATGTTCATCGTTGGGCACTCATGCTTCAGTGCTCATCGGGTACGCATCAGATCTCTGACCCGCCTTCGTTTTCTTGTCTCTTCAGCCGGCGCGCCTCCTCGAGGGCGGCGGTGTCCACCCGGGTCCGGAAGGACCGGGCGAAGCCGCCGCGGGCGAGGGCGCGTGCCGCACACTCCGGGTCGCGATGCACCCACGCACCGCGGCCGGGGCGCCGGCGTGCCTCGTCCCACTGCACGGATGGGGGGTCCGTGCTGCGGTCCAGGGCCACGCGCACCAGCTCTGTCTGATCCGCCTTCTCCCGGCACCCGACGCAGGTCCGCACGGGCGTCTGCGACGTCATGCGGGACTCCTCTGCACTGCGGGGACGAACCCCTGCCTGCAGGGGTGCCCGAAGGTGGACCTCTACGAGTCTAGCGCGTCCGCGGCGGATTCTCGCCCTCCGGGGTGCCGTCGCACATCAGGACGACGGCCCGCACACATCCTCGTGTGCGGGCCGTCACAGCGTGGCCGCCGGCAGGCGGCCTTCGCGCGGTGCGCGCTCAGGCCTGATCGGGCTCCGCCCCGTCACCGACGATGTCGATGCGCCATCCGGTCAGCTTGGCGGCGAGGCGGGCGTTCTGGCCCTCCTTGCCGATGGCGAGGGACAGCTGGTGCTGCGAGACCACGACGCGGGCCGAGTGGGCGGCCTCGTCCACGATCTCCACGGACACGGCCTTCGCCGGGGACAGCGCGTTGGCGATCATGGTCGCCGGATCGTCCGAGTAGTCGACGATGTCGATCTTCTCGCCGTTCAGCTCCGTCATGACGGCGCGGACACGGGTGCCCATCTCGCCGATCGCAGCGCCCTTCGCGTTGATGCCCGCACGCGTGGCCTTCACCGCCATCTTGGTGCGGTGGCCGGCCTCGCGGGCCAGCGCCGTGATCTCCACGGCGCCGTCGGCGATCTCGGGGACCTCCAGCTCGAAGAGCTTGCGGACGAGGTTCGGGTGGGAGCGGGACAGGGTCACGGACGGGCCCTTCGCTCCGCGGACCGCGGAGACCACGTAGGCGCGCAGGCGACGGCCGTGGCGGTAGTCCTCTCCCGGGGCCTGCTCCGGCGGGGGCAGGACGGCCTCGAGGGTGCCGAGGTTCACCTGGATCATGCGGGCGTTGTTGCCCTGCTGGATGACGCCGGAGACGAGTTCGCCCTCCTTGCCGCGGAACTCGCCGAGGACCCTCTCGTCGTCTGCGTCGCGCAGCCGCTGCAGGATGATCTGGCGGGCGGTGGAGGCGGCGATGCGGCCGAAGCCGTTCGGGGTGTCGTCGAACTCGCCGATCGCGGTGCCGTCCTCCTCGACCTCCGTGGCCCAGATGGTCACGCGTCCGGACTTGCGGTCGATCTCCGCGCGGGCCTGCTTCACGGCGCCCGGCGTACGGTGGTATGCCGTCAGCAGCGCCTGCTCGATGGTGGGGACGAGCTTGTCCAGCGGGATCTCCCGCTCCTTCTCCAGCATGCGCAGCGCGCTCATGTCGATATCCACTTATGCCTCCGTCGTATCTGCCGGGCCCTTCCCGTCACGGGCGGCGCCGGTGGACTGCTGACTTCCGCCCCACTCTACCTGGACGGCTCCGGTGCCGAGCTGCGCGAACGGGACGCGGACGGGGGCCAGCGTCTTGGCCGGCATGCCCTTCTTCGCGCCGGGTCGGTGCTCGGCGAGCTCCACGCCGTCCGCACCGACCTCGAGCACCCGGGCGGTGATCGGGGCGGCGCCGTCCACGGAGACCTCCACGAGCCGGCCGACGTTCCGCGCCCAGTGTCGGCGCTCGGTGAGCGGACGGTCGACGCCGGCCGAGGAGACCTCGAGCAGGTACTCCCCCGTGCCCACGCCGGGCACCGACTCGCCGTAGTCGTCCAGGGCGGCGGAGACCAGGCGCGACAGGCGGGCCACGGCGTCCATGTCCACACCCTCGGCGCCGTGGGCGCGGTCCAGGGTCACCTGGACGGTGGGCACGTCCGCGGCACCGACGACGACCGCCTTCTCCACCACGAAGCCCTCCGGCTCCACGGCCGCGGCCACGATCTGCTCGAGGGCCTGCTGCGGCGACCCGGCGGCGGACTGGTTCTGCTCCTGCACGGCTGTGCGCTCCTCACCTTCTCGGCTCCGTTCCGGCCCGGGCGGCCGGTGCGGGGACCTGGACACTGTACCCGCACCGGCCGGACACGGTGCAGAGGCCGCCGGCGCCGGATCAGCCCAGCAGCGGGGCGAGGGTGTCCCAGCCCAGGCGGAGGATGAGCGCGGCGACCACCACGAGGAAGACCACGCGGATGAACCCGGAGCCGCGGGCGATCGCCATGCGGGCGCCGATGTACCCGCCCAGCAGGTTGGAGACGCCCAGGACCAGGCCGATGCCGAGGACCACGTGCCCCTGGGGCAGGAAGAACGCCAGCGCGCCGAGGTTCGTGCAGAGGTTGACGATCTTCGCGGTGGCCGAGCCGTGGAGGAAGTCGTAGCCGAGCACGGTGACCAGCGCGATGATCAGGAACGTGCCGGTGCCCGGGCCCAGGACGCCGTCGTAGAAGCCGATCACCAGGCCGATGAGCAGCGCGCGCACCAGGTGGGCTGCGCCGGTGAACTTCAGCTGTTGGGAATGACCGAGCTGGGGGCGCACCGCGGTGAACACGGCGACGCCCACGAGGGCGACGAGGGTCACGGGGCGGATGACGGCGGCCGGCAGCACGGCGGCCACGAGCGCCCCGCCGAAGCTGGCGGCCAGGGCCACCGCGGCGGTGGCGGCGGCCGTGCGCAGGTCCGGTCTGACGCGGCGGACGTAGGTGGCGGCGGAGGTGGCCGTGCCGAACACCGACCCCATCTTGTTGGTGGCCAGCGCCTGCACCGGCGTCAGGCCCGGGATGAGCATGACCACCGGCAGCTGCAGCAGCCCACCGCCGCCGACGACGGCGTCGATCCAGCCGGCGGCCAGCCCGGCGAGCACCACCATCAGCAGCAGGCCGACGGTGAGCTCGACCGGGCCGAACAGGTCCACCGCGTTCAGGCTTCCGGGTCGGCGGCGACGACGGCGGACACGGCCGCCACGACCTCGTCCACCGAGACCTCGCGGGTCTCGCCGGTGGCGCGGTCCTTGAGCTCGAGCAGCCCCTCCGTGAGGCCGCGGCCGACCACGACGGCGGTCGGGATGCCGATGAGCTCGAAGTCCTTGAACTTCACGCCGGGGCTGACCTTGGTGCGGTCGTCCAGCAGGACGGTGTGGCCGGCCTCCTCGAGCCGCGCGGTGAGCTGCTCGGCGTAGGCGAAGGCGTCGGCGCCCTTGGCGGCGACCACCACGTGCACGTCGGCCGGGGCGACGGCGCGCGGCCAGACCAGGCCCTTCTCGTCGTGGTGGGTCTCCGCGATCGCGGCGACGCTGCGGGTGACGCCGATGCCGTAGGAGCCCATGGTCACCACGACCTGCTTGCCGTTCTGGTCCAGGACCTTCAGGTCCAGGGCCTCGGCGTACTTCCTGCCCAGCTGGAAGATGTGACCCATCTCGATGCCGCGGCGGGTGGTCAGGGCGCCGGTGCCGTCCGGGGAGGCGTCGCCTTCGCGGACGACGGTCGACTCGACCACGCCGTCCCAGGTGAAGTCGCGGCCGGCCACGAGGCCGAACACGTGCTTCTGGTCCGCGTTGGCTCCGGTGATCCAGGTGGTGCCGGCAGCGATGCGGGGGTCCACGAGGAAGGCGAGCCCGGAGACCGAGTCCTCGGCCCCGAGGACCTTCCGTCCGTCCGGACCCTCGCCGGGGCCGATGTAGCCCTTGACCAGGGAAGGGTGACGCTTCAGGTCCGCCTCGGTGGCGGCCTCCACGGTCGGCTCGCCGTGCACGCCCAGGGCCTCGCCCACGGACGCCTCGAGGCGCTTGAGGTCCACGTCGCGGTCGCCGGGGACGGCCACCACGAACTGGCGGCGCTCGTCGCCGTCCAGGACGGCGGTGAGCACGACGCACTTGAGGGTGTCGGCCGCGGTCCAGGGGCCGTCCTCGCGCGGGGCGAGGTCGTTGGCCACGTCCACGAGGGCGGCGATGGTGGTGGAGACCGGGGTGTCCTTGACCTCGGCGGCCGGCAGCGCGGCCATGGCCTCCTCGGACAGCGGATCCGGGGCCACGGAGGTCACGGCCTCCACGTTGGCGCGGTAGCCGCCCGGGGACTCGACGTAGGTGTCCTCGCCGATCGGCGAGGGGTGCAGGAACTCCTCGGAGCGCGAGCCGCCCATGGCGCCGGCGGTCGCCTGCACAGGCACGACCTCCAGGCCGAGCCGCTCGAAGATCCGCAGGTAGGCGGCACGGTGCGCGTCGTAGGCCTCCTGCAGGCCCTGGTCGTCCACGGTGAAGGAGTAGGAGTCCTTCATGACGAACTCGCGGCCGCGCAGCAGCCCGGCGCGCGGACGGGCCTCGTCGCGGTACTTCGTCTGGATCTGGTACAGGTACACCGGCAGGTCCTTGTAGGAGGAGTAGTGCTCCTTCACCAGGAGGGTGAACATCTCCTCGTGGGTGGGGGCCAGCAGGTAGTCGGCCTCCTTGCGGTCCTTGAGGCGGAAGACGCCGTCGCCGTACTCGTCCCAGCGGCCGGTGGCCTCGTAGGGCTCGCGGGGCAGCAGGGCCGGGAAGTGGACTTCCTGGCCGCCGATCGCGTCCATCTCCTCGCGCACGATGCGCTCGACCCGGGACAGCACCTTCAGGCCCAGCGGCAGCCAGGTGTAGATGCCGGGGGCGGCGCGCCGGATGTAGCCGGCGCGGACGAGCAGCCTGTGGCTCGCGACCTCGGCCTCGGCCGGGTCGTCGCGCAGGGTCCGCAGGAACAGGGTGGACATGCGCAGTGCCATGCGTGGGACTCCTTCGAGTCGTGCGGTCGGAGCGCCCGTTCTCCGGGCGAGGGATTCTCCGGGCGATCCTATCGCCCGTCCGGTCAGTACAGCACCGTGGCGAAGGTGCCGACCTGCTCGAATCCGACCCGCGCGTAGGTGCGCACGGCCGGCTCGTTGTAGGCGTTGACGTAGAGGCTCACATGGTCGGCGGTGCGCGCGGCGTACTGCACCACGGCCGCCATGGCCGGTGCCGCCAGCCCCTCGCCGCGGCGGTCCGGGCGCACCCAGACCCCCTGCACCTGCACGCAGTCCATGCTGAGCACGCCGAGGTCCGCCTTGAACAGCGGCATCCGCCGGGGCGCCTGGCCGTCGTCCTCCCCCGGCTCGATCAGCACGCGCCCGGCCTGGATGAGCCGGTGGACACGGTCCCGGTAGGACGCCGCGCCCTGGCGCAGCGGGGAGAAGCCGAGTTCCTCCTCGAACATCGCCGCGGAGGCCGGCAGCACCGTGTCCAGGTCCGCCGGCTGTGCCTGCCGCAGCGTCGGGCTGGGCTGCACCGTGCCCGGTCCGCGGGCCACCATGAGCGGTTGGTCCGGGCGCACGGAGCGGGGCCGGTGTCCGTGGGAGGCGAGCATCGCCTCGATGCCGAGCACCTGGTCCGCCGGCCCGTAGAGGGAGCCGAAGCGGCGCCGCAGTGCGGCGGCGGCCCGGCCCAGGGTGAGGGCGTGGCGGGCGGCACCCGGGATCGCCAGGGGCACGACGTTCGACCCGACCCAGGCGACCGCTCGCAATGCAGCGGCGGGGCCGTCGTCGGGGTCCGCGACGCCCAGGAAGCAGGTGGCGGCCGTGCGGCCCCGCGGTCCGGTGCGGCGTCCAGCCTGCAGCAGGGAGGCGACGAAGACGTTCGCCACCGGGTCCGCGTCGGCCAGCTCCGCCACCTGCGGGGTGTCGGCGTCGGTCAGGAGCCGGGCGGCGCCGCCGGTGGCGGCCCGGACGTCCAGGTCAGTGGACGCTGACCACCGGGGCGCCGGCTGCGGCGTCGTCACCGCCGTCCTCCTCAAGGCCCATCTCCGCGGCGATGCGGCGGGCCTCCTCGATGAGGGTCTCCACGATCTGGTCCTCCGGCACGGTGCGGATGACCTCTCCCTTGACGAAGATCTGCCCCTTGCCGTTGCCGGAGGCCACGCCGAGGTCGGCCTCGCGGGCCTCGCCCGGACCGTTCACCACGCAGCCCATGACGGCCACGCGCAGCGGGACGGTGACGTCCTTCAGGCCCTCGGTGACCTCGTCTGCCAGCGTGTACACGTCCACCTGGGCGCGTCCGCAGGACGGGCAGGAGACGATCTCGAGCTTGCGCTCGCGCAGGTTCAACGACTGCAGGATCTGCAGGCCGACCTTGACCTCCTCCACCGGCGGGGCGGAGAGGGAGACGCGGATGGTGTCTCCGATGCCCTGGCCGAGCAGGTAGCCGAAGGCGGTGGCGGACTTGATGGTGCCCTGGAACTCCGGGCCGGCCTCGGTCACGCCGAGGTGCAGCGGCCAGTCGCCCTCCTGGGCGAGCAGCTCGTAGGCGCGGGCCATGATCACCGGGTCGTTGTGCTTCACGGAGATCTTGAAGTCCTTGAAGCCGTGCTCCTCGAACAGGGAGGCCTCCCAGACGGCGGACTCGACGAGGGCCTCCGGGGTGGCCTTGCCGTACTTCTTCAGCAGGCGCGGGTCCAGGGAGCCGGCGTTGACGCCGATGCGGATGGAGGTGCCGTGGTCCGAGGCGGCCTGGGCGATCTCCTTGACCTTGTCGTCGAACTTCTTGATGTTGCCCGGGTTCACACGGACGGCGCCGCAGCCGGCCTCGATCGCGGCGAAGACGTACTTCGGCTGGAAGTGGATGTCCGCGATGACCGGGATGGTGGACTGCTGCGCGATCACCTTCAGCGCCGCGGCGTCCTTGTCGGTCGGGCAGGCCACGCGCACGATGTCGCACCCGGCGGCGGTGAGCTCGGCGATCTGCTGCAGGGTCGCGCCGATGTCGTGCGTCTTGGTGGTGGTCATCGACTGCACGGACACCTGGTGGTCCGAGCCGACGCCCACGGAGCCGACCTGGATCTGCCGGGTCTGCCGGCGCGGGGCCAGCACGGGCGGCGGGGCGGACGGCATTCCAAGGCTGACGGGCACTTCGGCTCCTAAGAGTTCAGACGCAGGTGTGGTGTTTCACTGGCGGTCCCGTGGGACCGTGCCCACCCATCCTAGGGGCTGTGGGGCCGCAGGGCAGGCCCCGGGTGACCCTCGCCTCTCCGTGTCCCACCGGCGGCTTCACGACGACGGCCGCCCGCCGTCCGCGGCGGCGCGCCGTGGACGCGGGGCCGGCTCAGAAGAGCCGGATCGGCTTGACGATGTCCGCCACGATGAGGATGACGCCCATGACGAGCATGGCCGCGCCGACCACGTAGGTGAGCGGGAGCATGGTGGCGAGGTCGAAGGGGCCGGGGTCCGGACGTCCGGTGAGCTTCGCGAACCCGCGGCGCAGCTTCTCCCAGAGGGCGCCGGCCACGTGGCCGCCGTCCAGGGGCAGCAGCGGGATGAGGTTGAACACCATCAGTGCGATGTTCACGGAGGCGAGCAGGGACAGCAGCAGCGCCCCCTTGTCCTGCAGGGGCACGTCCTCGAGGGCGGCGGCCTCGCCGGCGATGCGGCCGACGCCCACCACAGACATGGGGCCGTCCGGGTCGCGCTCGACCGGGGTGACCACGGCGACGGCGGTGTCCCAGAGGCGCTGCGGCAGCACCAGGACGACGTCCACGACGCCGCGGATCTGCACGCCGACCTGCTCGACAGCGTCCAGCGGGGTGCCGCGCACGTTCTCGATCTGCGAGCCCATGCCGATGAACCCGACCTGCTCGGTCTTGGCGGTGCCGTCCGGGGCCCGTTCCGGGCGGCCGAGGGCGTCGGTGACGGGACGCTCGGTCAGGCGCGGGGTCAGGGTGCCGGACATGGCCTGCCCGTCCCGGGTCCATTCGATGGCGGTGGGCTGGTCCGCGCGGGCGCGGATGGCGGCGGAGAGCTCGTCCCAGGTGTGGACCGGCTGCCCGTCGAAGCTGGTCACGGTGTCCCCCGGCTCGAGGCCGGCGGCGTGGGCCGGGGCCACCGGGTCCCCGTCACGGCACTCCGCCTGGCCGGCTTCGGCGCGCGACTGCTGCTCCTGCGCGGTCACCACGCAGCGGAAGACCTCCGAGACCGTGGTGGTGGGGGTCGCTGTGCCGACGGTCATGACCAGGACGGTCATGAGCACGAGGGCGATGAGCAGGTTCATGAACGGTCCGCCGAGCATGATGACGATGCGCTTCCACACCGGCAGCTGGATGAACTGGCGGCCCTCGTCCGCGGCGGTGAGCTCCTCGGCGGCCTGGGTGCGGGCGTCATGGGCCAGCTGGCCCATCTGCTGCACCAGTCCGGTGGAGGCGGTGCGGGCCGCCTGCCCGTCCTTGGGCGGCGGCAGCATGCCCACCATGGAGACGTAGCCGCCGAGCGGGATGGCCTTGAAGCCGTACTCGGTCTCCCCGCGGCGCCAGGAGACGATCGTCCTGCCGAAGCCGATCATGTACTGCGTGACGCGCACGCCGAAGAGCTTGGCGGGCACGAGATGGCCGACCTCGTGCAGGGCGATGGAGGCGGCGAGGCCGACCGCCATGGCCAGCACGCCGACCACGAACCAGAGGATCTCCATGCTCACCACCGTCCGCGCGCGGCCTCGCGGGCCCACGCCTCGGCCGCCAGCACGGACTCCACGGTGAGCTCCTCCCCCACGCCAGGGACGGCGGCGGGGTCGTAGGAGTCCACCACGGCGCGGACGGTGTCCACGATCGCGGGGAAGGAGAGCAGCCCGTCGTGGAAGGCGTCCACGGCCTCCTCGTTCGCCGCGTTGAACACGGCCATGTGGGTGGGCGAGGCCGCGGCGGCGGCCTTCGCGGCGGCGACGGCCGGGAACGCCTCCTCGTCGAGCGGCTCGAACGTCCAGGAGGTCGCCTGTGTCCAGTCGCAGCCGCAGGCGGCTCCGGGCACCCGGTGGGGCCAGCCCATGCCGAGCGCGATCGGCAGACGCATGTCCGGCGGGGAGGCCTGGGCGAGGGTGGAGCCGTCCACGAACTCGACCATGGAGTGCACCACGGACTGCGGGTGGACCACCACGTCGATCTTCTCCAGCGGCACGTCGAAGAGCAGGTGGGCCTCGATCACCTCGAGCGCCTTGTTCACCATGGAGGCGGAGTTGGTGGTGACCACCCGGCCCATGTCCCAGGTCGGGTGGGCCAGCGCCTCGGCGGGGGTCACGTGCTCGAGTTCGGCGCGGGTGCGGCCGCGGAACGGGCCGCCGGAGGCGGTGAGCACCAGGCGGTGGACCTCGGCGGGGGTGCCGCCCAGCAGCGCCTGGGCCAGGGCGGAGTGCTCGGAGTCCACCGGGACGATCTGCCCGGGCGCGGCGGCCTGCTTCACCAGCGCGCCGCCGACGATCAGGGACTCCTTGTTGGCCAGGGCCAGGCGGTGGCCTGCGTGCAGGGCGGCCAGGGTGGGCCGCAGGCCGATGGAGCCCGTCATGCCGTTGAGCACGGTGTCCGCGCCGGGCCAGGCGGCGATCCGCTCGGCGGCCTCGGGCCCGACGAACACCTCGGGGTCCGGAACGGGGGCACCGGCCCGGGCGGCGGCCGCGGCCAGCGCGGAGCGCACCTGCTCCTCGGTGGCGGACGCCGCACCGACGGCCTCCGCGCCGGTGGCCACGGCCTGTTCGGCCAGCAGCTGCACATTCGTGCCCGCGGCGAGCGCGACGGCGGCGAAGCGCTCCGGGGCTGCGGCGATCACCTCCAGGCCCTGCGTGCCGATCGACCCGGTCGAGCCCACCAGTGCCACCCGGCGCAAGGCCGGCACGGACGCGGCGGACGCCCCCTCGGCGGAGGCGGAGGCGGACGGGGCGGCTGCGGAGGAGACGTCGGCGATGCTCACCCGGCCATCCTACGGATCCTTCCTGGCACGACCCGCGGGGCCGGACCGTGACGGTCCGACCCCGCGGGTCGTGGCGGGCGTGGGCCCGGTCAGGCGATCAGTGGTCGACCGGCTTCTCGGCACCGACGCCGGTGAGGGAGCGGACCTCCATCTCGGCCTGCTTGGCCGGATCCTCGGTGCGCTTCTCCGTCACGGAGCCGAGCCAGCCGAGGAAGAAGGCCAGCGGAATCGAGATGATGCCCGGGTTCTTCAGCGGGAAGACCGCGAAGTCGGCACCCGGGATCATCGAGGTCTCCGAGCCGGACATCACCGGCGAGAGGACGATCAGCACCAGGGCCGTGATCAGGCCGCCGTACATGGACCACAGGGCGCCGCGGGTGGTGAAGCCCCTCCAGAACAGCGAGTACACGATGGTCGGCAGGTTCGCCGAGGCGGCCACGGCGAAGGCGAGCGCCACGAGGAAGGCGACGTTCTGCCCCTGGGCTCCGATGCCGCCGAGGATCGAGAGCACACCGATCACCAGCACGGTGCGGCGGGCGATCTTCACCTCCTTCTCCGGGCTCACATGCTCCTTGGCGATCACCGAGGAGTAGATGTCATGGGCGAAGGAGGCCGCGGCGGTGATGGTCAGACCGGCGACCACCGCAAGGATCGTTGCGAACGCCACGGCCGAGACGATGCCGAGCAGCAGGGAGCCGCCGAGCTCGAAGGCCAGCAGCGGGGCCGCGGAGTTCTGGCCGCCCGGGGCCGCGGAGATGCGCTCCGGACCGATCATGGCGGCGGCGCCGTAGCCGAGCACCAGGGTGCACAGGTAGAACAGGCCGATCAGGATGATCGCCCAGACCACGGACTTGCGGGCCTCCTTGGCGGTGGGGACCGTGTAGAAGCGCATCAGCACGTGGGGCAGGCCGGCCGTGCCGAGCACCAGCGCCAGGCCCAGGGAGACGAAGTCCAGCTGGGACACGGCCGAGGCGCCGTACTGCAGGCCCGGATCCAGGATGGCCTCGTCGCCACCATGGCCGTCCACGGCGCCGCCGAGCAGCGCGGAGAGGTTGAACCCGAACAGGGCCATGACCCAGACGGTCATGACGATCACCGAGGTGACCAGCAGGATCGCCTTGATGATCTGCACCCAGGTGGTGCCCTTCATGCCTCCGACCAGCACGTAGAGGATCATCAGCGCGCCGACGATGACGATGACCAGGGACTGGCCGAGCTTCGAGTCGATGCCCAGCAGCAGCGAGACGAGGGCGCCCGCGCCGGCCATCTGGGCCAGCAGGTAGAACAGGCAGACGGCCAGGGTGTTCAGGGACGCCGCGATGCGCACCGGGCGCTGGCGCAGGCGGAAGGAGAGCACGTCGGCCATCGTGAACTTGCCGGTGTTGCGCAGCGGCTCGGCCACGAGCAGCAGGGCGACCAGCCAGGCGACGAGGAAGCCGATGGAGTAGAGGAATCCGTCGTAGCCGTAGAGGGCGATGGCTCCCACGATGCCCAGGAAGGACGCGGCGGACAGGTAGTCGCCGGCGATCGCGGTGCCGTTCTGGGTGCCGGTGAAGGCACGTCCGCCGGCGTAGTAGTCCGCCGCGGTGGCGGTGTTCTTCGACGCCCGCAGGACGATCACGAGGGTGCCGGCGACGAAGATGCCGAAGATCAGCATGTTCACCCACGGGGTGCCGACGGTCTCGCCGGCGAGCAGGGGCATGACGGTGCTCATCGGATCTCCTCCTCACCGTGGCGGCCGTCGCCGGCCTCGGCCTCGAGCCGCTCGCGCATCGCGGCGGCGCGCGGGTCGAGCTTCTTGTTGGCGAACTGCACGTAGGCCGCGGTGATGGCGAACGTGCTGACGAACTGAAGCAGGCCCAGGACCAGTCCCAGGTTGATGTTGCCGATCAGGCGGATGGACATGACGTCGTGGAAGAAGGCGCCGAGCACCACGAAGAGGACGTACCAGACCAGGAAGGCCACGGTCATCGGCCAGACGAAGCTGCGGTGCGTGCGGCGCAGCTCGCCGAACTCCTCTGAACTCTGGGCGGCACGGAACTGGGCCGGCGTGGGGGCGGACGCTGCGGTGTCAGGTGGGGCCATGAGGGTGCTCCTCCAAAGGTGTGCGAGCCTCCGGTTCATGTGACCCGGATCACGGTCATCCTGAAATACCCCATTTCCCGAGTCAAGAATATGTATTCATGTGACGCCGTCGTGACGTGCCCCACCCTCACGGCACCCACCAGGGGCGTTGCCGGGCCTCAGCGGCCGGCGCGGGCCAGCGTGATACGGGCCTGGGCGAGGACGACCTCGTCCACCATGCCGCCGTCGAACGCGAAGGCGCCCGGGTGGTTCCGCGCCTCGGCGAGGATCGCCTCGGCACGGGCGACCTGCTCGTGAGTGGGACGGTAGCCCTGGCGGACGACGGCCACCTGGTTCGGGTGCAGGCACACGGTGGCGCGGCAGCCGACGGCCACGGCGTCCTCGACCTCGGCGGCCAGGCCGTCCGGGTCCTTGAGGTTCAGGTAGACCGCGTCCCAGGCGGCGGCGCCGTGCGCGGCCGCGGCCAGCAACACGGTGGAGCGGGCGTGGGCCACCGTCTGACGGTAGGCGCCGTCCACGGTGCGGGAGGACGTGCCTCCCATGGAGGCCACAAGGTCCTCGGCTCCCCACATCAGGGCGGTCACGTGCGGGTGTGCGGCCAGCTCGGCGGCGGCGAGCACGCCCCGGGCGGTCTCACAGAGGGCCACCACCCGGGTGTCCTCCCCCAGCGCCTCCACCAGACGGTCCACCTGGGCGGCGGACTCGGCCTTGGCGAGCATGAGGGTCCGCCAGCCGGTCTCCTTCAGCATGGCCACGTCCGCGGCGTGGTCCTCGGTGTCCACCGGGTTCACGCGGACCACCACGCGGTCCGCGTCGATGCCCTGGGACGCCCGCTCGGTCCACGCTGCGGCCACGGCCTCGCGGGCGGCGGGACGGTCCGCCGCGGTGACGGCGTCCTCGAGGTCCAGGATCACCGCGTCCGCGCGATCCAGGGCCTTGGCGTACCGCTCCGGGCGGTCCGCCGGGGTGAACATGACGGCCGGGCCCAGGGTGCAGGCCTTCGCGGCGATCTCGGTCATCGGTCTGCTCCTTCGCAGAGGTCGGTGGGAGGGCAGGAGGCGGGGCGCCGCCCGGCTTCCGGGCGGCGCCCCGTGCGCTCAGGCGTCGGACTCGGTGGCGCAGTGCGCCTGCCGTGTCCACATCAGGCAGGTGCGCTGGGCCTTGGCCACGACCGTGCCGTCCTGGTTCGTCCCCTCGAGGTCGAAGGTCACGATCCGCTGTCCGGGACGCGAGGAGGACTCGCGGATCGCCGTCACGGTGGAGCGGGCGTACAGGGTGTCCCCGGGGAAGACCGGGTGCGGGAAGGAGATCTCCCCCAGCCCCAGCTGCGCCACGAGCGTTCCCTGCGTGGTCTGCCCCACGGACAGGCCGATCAGCGTGGACAGCGTCAGCATCGAGTTCATCAGCGGCTTGCCGAACGGCTGCGACTGCGCGAACGCGTGGTCCAGGTGCAGCGCCTGCGGGTTCATGGTCAGCGTGGTGAACAGGACGTTGTCCGCCTCGGTGAGCGTGCGGCCCGGACGGTGCAGGTACACCTGGCCGACCGCCATCTCGTCCGCGTAGCGGCCACGCTGCTCGATCACCTCGGGCCCGGCCGGGGCGCTCCCGGCGCCCCGGGCGCCCTCAGTGCCCTCCGCCGTGGGCGAGGGGTCCTCGGCAGCCGGGCGGCCGTCGTCGTGCTTCATCTGCTCGGCCACGTCAGAGGCCCAGCTCGCGGGCGATCAGCATCAGCTGCACCTCGGTGGTGCCCTCGCCGACCTCGAGGATCTTCGAGTCTCGGTAGTGGCGGGCCACCAGGGACTCGTTCATGAAGCCGTAGCCGCCGAACACCTGGGTCGCGTCGCGGGCGTTGTCCATGGCGGCCTCGCCGGCGATCAGCTTGGCCATGGCGGCCTCGGTCTTGAACGGCTTGCCGGCCAGCATCTTCTGCGCGGCCTCGTAGTAGGCCAGGCGGGCGGCGTGGGCGCGGGCCTGCATGCGGGCGATCTTGAAGGACACGGCCTGGTAGGAGCCGATGTTCCGGCCGAAGGCGGTGCGGGTCTTCGCATACGCGATGGACTCGTCCACACATCCCTGGGCGGCGCCGGTGGCGAGCGCGGCGATGGCGATGCGGCCCTCATCCAGGATGGACAGGAAGTTCGCGAAACCGCGGCCGCGGGTGCCCAGCAGGTTCTCCTCCGGCACGACGGCGTCGGAGAAGTGCAGCGGGTGGGTGTCCGAGGAGTTCCAGCCGACCTTGTTGTAGGCCTTGGCCGCGGTGAAGCCCTCGGTGTCCGACGGGACGATGATCGTGGAGATCTCCTTGACCGGCTTGCCGTCCGGGCCGGTCTTGCCCTCGACGGTGCCGGTGACGGCGGTGACGGTCACCAGCGAGGTGATGTCGGTGCCGGAGTTGGTGATGAACTCCTTGGCGCCGTTGATGCGCCAGCTGCCGTCCTCCAGCTTCGCGGTGGTCTGGGTGCCGCCCGCGTCCGAGCCGGCGTTCGGCTCGGTGAGGCCGAAGCCGGCCAGGCGCTTGCCGGCCACGAGGTCCGGCAGCCACGTCTGCTTCTGCTCGTCGGTGCCGAACTTGTACAGCGGCATGGCACCGAGGGACACGCCGGCCTCGAGGGTGATGGCCACGGACTGGTTCACGCGGCCGAGCTGCTCGAGCGCGAGGGCCAGGGCGAAGTAGTCGCCGCCCATGCCGCCGTACTCCTCGGAGAACGGCAGGCCGAACAGGCCCATCTCGCCCATCTGGGCGACGATCTCGTACGGGAACTCGTGCTTCTCGTCGAGCTCGGCGGAGACCGGGGCGACGACCTCGTCCGCGAACTCGCGGACGGTGTCGGAGAGGGCCTGGTAGTCCTCGTCCAGGGCGGGCAGGGTGCGATGGTTCGGGCTGGCCATGGGGCTGCTCCTTGTTCTTCTCGTCCGTGCGGCGCCGGGGCGCCGGGTCGGTCTGGTCGATGGGGTGTGCTGGTGGCAGGACGGTCCGCGACGGCGGGGCCGCGGACCGTCCCGGTCGGGTCAGGCGTCCTGGGCCGGGGCCTCGGCGGCGTCCGGCTCGACGGTGGCCACGAGGCCCTGGGCCGGGACGGAGTCGCCCTGGGACACGTGGACGGTCACGGTGCCGGCGAGAGCAGCGGTGATGGGGTGCTCCATCTTCATGGCCTCGACGTCAGCCAGGTGCGCACCGGCCTCCACGCGGTCGCCGGTGGCCACGTGCACGGCCACCACGGTGCCCGGCATCGGGGTCCGGGCCTCCGGGGAGCCGGCGCCCCCCGGGACGAGGCGGGCGGCCGCGGCGGAGCGGGCGGACTCGAGGCGCTCGGCGCGGGTCTGGCGGTGGACTCGCCAGGTGAACCCGTCACGGCGGACCCAGGCGGTGCGCGGGTCGGCCGGGTGCACCAGGATCTCCGCGGCGTCCACGGCCGGCTCCGGGGCGTCCGTGGCCGCGCCGTGCTCGTCCGCCTCCTCGGCGACGACGGGCACCGGGCTGATGCTGTGGCGGACGCCGTCGACCTCGACGGACAGGGTCGGGGCCGGGGCGCCGACGGAGCGCCAGGCGTCGCCCGCGGCCCAGGCGCCGTGGCCGCCGCGGGGACGGGCGAAGGTCTGCCTCGCCGCGCCCTCGTGGGCGGTGTCCACGTCCACCTCGGCGAGCGCGCCGGCCGCGGCGGCGAGGGTGTCCGCGTCCAGCTCGGGGGCGGACCACTCGTCCATGCCGTCGATCATCGTGGTGGTCAGGCGGCCCTGCCGCACCTCGGGCAGTGCCGCCAGGTGGCGCAGCCAGGCGAGGTTGGAGGTGACGCCGGTGAGGACGGTGTCCTTCAGGGCCGCGTCGAGGCGCTCCATGGCCTCGGCACGGTCGGCGCCGCGGGTGATGACCTTGGCGATCATCGGGTCGTAGAAGCCGGTGACCTCGGGCTGGGAGTCCGGGTCCTCCACATGCATCAGGGAGTCCACGCGGACGCCCTCGCCCTGCGGGGCCACGAAGGTGAGCACCTGCCCGGTGGACGGCAGGAAGCCGTTCGCCGGGTCCTCTGCGTAGACGCGGGCCTCGACGGCCGCGCCCTCGACGGTCACGTCCTCCTGGACGAAGCCGAGCGGCTCGCCGGCGGCGACGCGGACCTGCAGCTCGACGAAGTCCTGCTGCTCGCCACGGACCCGGACGACCTCCTCGGAGACCGGGTGCTCCACCTGGAGGCGGGTGTTCATCTCCATGAAGAAGAACTCGTCCGGGTTGTCGTCCGAGACGAGGAACTCGACGGTGCCGGCGCCCACGTAGCCGACGGAGGTGGCGGCCTGCACGGCGGCGTCACCGAGGCGGGCGCGCAGGGCCTCGCCGTCTGCGTGGGCGGTGAGCAGCGGGGCCGGTGCCTCCTCGATGACCTTCTGATGGCGGCGCTGCAGGGAGCACTCGCGCTCGGCCAGATGCACGGTGGTGCCGAGCGAGTCCGCGAAGACCTGCACCTCGATGTGACGTGGGGAGGTGATGAGGCGCTCGAGCAGCAGGGTGTCGTCGCCGAACGCGTTGGACGCGGTGCGGCGGGCCGAGGCCAGGGCGCCGGGCAGCTCGTCCTTGGAGTGGACGGCGAACATGCCCTTGCCGCCACCGCCGGCGGACGGCTTGATCAGCAGCGGGAAACCGACCTCGTCCACCCGGGCGATGATCTGCTCGTCGGTGAGGGCCGGGTCCGCGATGCCCGGGACCACGGGCACCCCGTAGGCGGAGACGGTCTCCTTGGCGCGGATCTTGTCCGCCATGGCGTCCAGGGAGGACACCGGCGGGCCGATGAAGACCACGCCGGCGGCATCGAGGGCACGGGCGAAGTCCGCGTTCTCGGAGAGGAAGCCGTAGCCGGGGTGGACGGCCTGGGCGCCGGTGGCCCTGCACGCCGCCACCACGGCGTCGATGTCCAGGTAGGACTCGCGGGCCGGGGCGGGGCCGAGCCGCACGGCCTCGTCCGCCAGGCGCACGTGGGCGGCGTCCGCGTCCGCATCCGAGTAGACGGCGACGGCACGGATGCCCAGGCGCTGCAGGGTGGTGATGACGCGGACCGCGATCTCGCCGCGGTTGGCCACCAGGACGGTGTCGAAGAGCTTCTCGGACACGGGCATCACATCCTGAACAGGCCGAACTGGGTGTCCGGCAGGGGCTGGCGGGAGACGACGTCGAGGGCCATGGCCAGCACGCGGCGGGTCTGGCCCGGGGTGATGATGCCGTCGTCCCACAGGCGGGCGGTGGAGTACAGGGGGTTGCCCTGGTCCTCGTACTGGGCGCGGATGGGGGCGGCGAAGGCCTCGGACTCCTCGGCGCTCATCAGCTCCTCCCCGGCCTTCTCGCGGGCGTCCTGCTTGATCTGGGTGAGCACGGAGGCCGCCTGGGTGCCGCCCATGACGGAGATGCGGGCGTTCGGCCACATCCACAGGAAGCGCGGCGAGTAGGCGCGGCCGCACATCGCGTAGTTGCCGGCACCGAAGGAGCCGCCGATCACCACGGTCAGCTTGGGCACCCGGCAGGTGGACACGGCGGTGACCATCTTGGCGCCGTCGCGGGCGATGCCGCCGGCCTCCGCGTCCCGGCCGACCATGAAGCCGGAGATGTTCTGCAGGAACAGCAGCGGCACGCCGCGCTGGTCGCAGAGCTCCACGAAGTGCGCGCCCTTGCGGGCGGACTCGCCGAAGAGGATGCCGTTGTTCGCCACGATGCCCACCGGGTGACCGTCGATCCGGGCGAAGCCGGTGACCAGAGTGGTGCCGTAGCCGGCCTTGAACTCGTGGAACTCGGAGCCGTCCACGATCCGTGCGATGACCTCGTGCACGTCATAGGCCGCGTTGACGTCCACGGGGACGACGCCGGTGAGCTGCTCCGGGTCCACGGCGGGCTCGACAGGGTCCACCACGGTCCAGGCCGGCTCGTTCGGGCGGGGCAGGGTCGCCACGATGTCCCGGAGGATCTGCATCGCGTGGGTGTCGTCGTCCGCCAGGTGGTCGGCCACGCCGGAGACCTCGGCGTGCAGCCGGCCGCCGCCGAGCTCCTCGGCGGTGACGTCCTCGCCGATCGCGGCCTTCACCAGCGGCGGGCCGCCGAGGAAGATCGTGCCCTGGTTGCGGACGATCACGGTCTCGTCGCACATGGCCGGCACATAGGCGCCGCCGGCAGTGGAGGAACCGCACACCGCAGCGATCTGCGGGATGCCCTTCGAGGACAGCAGCGCCTGGTTGCGGAAGATGCGGCCGAAGTGCTCGCGGTCCGGGAAGACCTCGTCCTGACGGGGCAGGAAGGCGCCGCCGGAGTCCACCAGGTACACGCAGGGCAGCGCGTTCTCGAGGGCGATCTCCTGGGCGCGCAGGTGCTTCTTCACGGTCATCGGGTAGTACGTGCCGCCCTTGACGGTGGCGTCGTTGGCGACGACCATCACGGTCCGGCCGTGCACCAGGCCGATGCCGGCGACCATGCCGGCCCCCGGGGAGTCGCCGTCGTACATGCCGTGGGCGGCCAGCGCCCCGACCTCCATGAACGGCGAGCCCTCGTCCAGCAGCAGGTCCACGCGCTCGCGGGGCAGCAGCTTGCCGCGGGAGACGTGGCGCTGACGGGACTTCTCGCTGCCGCCGAGGGCCGTGCGCGCGACGATCTCGCGCAGGCTCTTCTCGAGCTCGGCGTGACCGGCCACGTTGTCCGCGAACTCCGCGGACTCGGGGACGGCGCGCGTGGACAGGACGGACATGCCCGACCTCCAACTCAGTGAATTGCGATTAACTGGAAGACCAGGGTCGAGTCTACTGTCCCGATGCCCATGTCGTCCACATCACAGCATGCCGGGCGCCGGGCCCGTGAGGACCGCCGGACCGCCCGACCGTCGCCCGCCGGGCCGCGCCGACGTGCCCGTTACGATGGTCCGCATGCCCACGCCCCGCAGCTCCAGCGTCGCCGAGCCCGTCACCGCCCGGGAGGCGGCCAAGGCCCAGCGACGCCAGGACCTGCTCGACGCCGCCGCGAGGCTCTTCGCCGAGCGCGGCTTCGAGTCCGTCCGCCTGGAGGACATCGGCGCGGCCTGCGGCATCTCCGGCCCGGGCATCTACCGCCACTTCCGCGGCAAGGCCGCCGTGCTGACGCAGATCCTGGAGAGCGCCTCCCACGGCCTGCTGGACGGAGGCCGCGCCGCCGTGGCCGGCCGCCGCCCCGGCGAGCACGCCCTCGAGGCGCTCGTCGAGTTCCACACGGACTTCGCCCTGCACCGCCGTGACGTCATCCGCGTCCAGGACAGGGACCTCGGCTCGGTGCCGGACGAGGAGCGCCAGGACCTGATCCGCGTGCAGCGCGCGTACATCGACCTCTGGGCGGAGCACATCGGCGTCCTCCACCCGGACGAGGACGAGGCCGCCGCCGTCTTCCGCGCCCAGGCCGTCTTCGGCCTGCTCAACTCCACCCCGCGCTCTGTGCGCCGCTCCCCCGCGGACCGCCGCACCCGCCGCCCGGCCCTGATCGCCATGGCCTGGGGCGCCCTGCGCGCCCGGTCCGCGGTGGTAGCGTGATCAGCACCCGCCGCACCCGTCCGTGCCGACGGACGGCGACCGCAGACCGCACCGTGACAGAGAGGTCCACCGCCGTGTCGCTCCGAGATGTCCGCCCCGAGGACCTGGACGAGTTCTTCGCCCACCAGCAGGACGACGAGGCCAACGTGATGTCCGCGTTCGCCCCGCGCAATCCGAAGGATCGGGGCGTGTTCGACTACCACTGGGACCACCTGCTGAACGACGAGAAGACGCAGGTGAAGACCATCCAGGACGAACAGGGCCGCGCCGCCGGAGCCCTCGTCTGCTCCCGCGAGGACGGCATCCCGGAGCTGTCCTTCTGGACCGCCCGCGAATACTGGGGCCGAGGCCTCACCACCGCGGCCGTGGACGAGTTCCTCGCCGACTTCGCAGAGCGCCCGGTCCGCGCCCACGTGCCCACGGACAACGTCGGCTCCCAGAAGGTCCTGAAGCGCCGCGGCTTCGAGGTCGTCGGCCAGGAGAAGGTCTTCTCCAACGCCCGCGCCGAAATCGTCACCGAGGAGATCCTCGAGCTCACCGGAGAGTGAGCCCCGCCCTCCGACCCCGGTGAGGCGGGAGCGCGGGGCGGGCGGCCGTCGTCGTGCTTTTCCTCCCCGACCCTGGCGGGCCGGAACGGACACGGAAGGGCCCCGGAACCACACGGTTCCGGGGCCCTTCGCTCTGACGGTGCGCGGGATGGAGCGCAGTCGGTGCGGGTCAGACCATGGCGAGGGTCATGCCCGGGCGGCGCAGCATGGCGCCGACGTCCGCGAGGAAACGGGAGCCCTGCTCGCCGTCCACGAAGCGGTGGTCGAAGGACAGGGAGAGCGTCATGACGTCGCGCAGGGCGATCTCGCCCTTGTGCTCCCACGGCATCTTCCGGACCTGGCCGAGGGCGAGGATCGCGCCCTCACCCGGGTTGATGATCGGGGTGCCGGCGTCCACGCCGAACACGCCCACATTGGTCAGGGTGAAGGTGCCGCCGGTCAGCTCGGCCGGCGCCAGCGTGCCCTCTCGGGCCTTGTCCGTGAGGTCGCGGATCGCATCGGCCAGGCCGCGCAGGTCCATGGCCTGGGCATCCTTGACGTTCGGGACCATGAGCCCGCGCGGGGTGGCCGCGGCGAAGCCCAGGTTCACGAAGTTCTGCTGCACGATGGCGCCGGCCGCCTCGTCCCAGCGGGCATTGACGTCCGGGGTGCGCTCCATGCAGAGCACACAGGCGCGGGCGGTGAGGGTCATCGGGGTGAGCTTCACGTCGCGGAACTCGCGGGAGGCCTTGAGCTCGGCGAGTAGCTCCATGGTCTCGGTGACGTCCACCTGCAGGAATTCGGTCACGTGCGGGGCCGTGAACGCGGAGTTCACCATCGCCGCGGCGGTGGCCTTGCGGACACCCTTGACCGGGACGGACACCTCGCGCTCGCGACCGCCGAGGGTGCGCACGGCTCCGGCCGCTGCGCCCACGGCGGCAGCGGCGGCCGGTGCGGCGGCGGACGCGGGGCCTGCCGGGCCGGCAGCGGAGCCGCCGTTGATGGCCGCCTCGACGTCGGCACGGGTGATCACGCCGTGGGCGCCGGTGCCGGTCACAGTCTCCAGGTCCACGCCGTTCTGCTTGGCGTACAGGCGCACCGGCGGAGTGGAGCGCGGACGCTCGCCGGAGCCGGAGGCAGCGGCCGGGGCTGCGGGCGCCGTGGCCGGGGCCTCGGTCGGAGCGGCCGGGGCCGAGGCTGTGGCGGCGGCCGAAGCGGCCTGTCCGACTCCACGACGGGCACGGCGGGCCGGGCGACCCTTCTCCGCGGCGGCGCCGTAGCCCACGAGGGTGGGGACGCGGCCGTCACCGGAGCCGGACTCCTCGGCGCCGTCGGAGGCGGGGGCGTCGTCGCCGCCGTCGTCGCCGCCGAGGTCGAAGGTCACCACCGGGGCGCCCACGTCCACCGTGTCGCCCTCCTCGGCGTGCAGCGCGGCGATGGTGCCGGCATAGGGGCTGGAGAGCTCGACGACGGCCTTGGCGGTCTCGACGTCGGCCAGCACCTGGTTCACCTCGACCGCGTCACCGACGGAGACGCGCCACGAGGTGATGTCGGACTCGGTGAGGCCCTCGCCCAGGTCGGGGAGCGTGAAGATCTTCTTCGTCATCGGGTTCCCTCCTGCTGGGCCTGGGCGGCCAGGAAGTCGGCGGCGGTCTCGGGGGCGGCGAACATGTCCACGGAGTCGAGCGAGTGGGGTCGGCCCATGGCACGGTCCACGCCGTCGAGGATGCGGTCCAGGTCCGGCAGGTGGTAGTCCTCCAGCTTCGCAGCCGGGTACGGGATGTCGAAGCCGGTCACGCGCACCGGCGGGGACTCCAGCCAGTGGAAGGAGCGCTCGGTGACGGTGGCGACGAGCTCGGCGCCGACGCCGCCGGAGCGGCCGGCCTCGTGGGTCACGACCAGACGGCCGGTGCGGCGCACGGACGACTCCACCAGGCCGGAGTCCATCGGGGCGATCGAGCGCAGGTCGATCACCTCGATCTCGATGCCCTCCTCCGCGGCCACCTCGGCGGCCTGCAGGGCGGTCTTGACCAGCGGGCCGTAGGCCACCAGGGTGACGTCCTTGCCCTCGCGCACGATCTTGGCCGGGGCCATCGGCGGGATCTCGGCGTCCAGGTCGACCTCGCCCTTGTCGTGGTAGCGGCGCTTCGGCTCGAGGTAGACGACCGGGTCGTCCGAGGCGATGGCGGCGCGGAGCAGGTCGTAGCCCTCCTGCGGGGTGGACGGCGAGACCACGCGCAGGCCGGCGGTGTGCATGAAGTAGGCCTCGGGCGACTCCGAGTGGTGCTCCGGGGAGCCGATGCCGCCGCCGAACGGGATGCGGATGGTGACCGGCAGCTGCACGTTGCCGGCGGTGCGGGCACGCATCTTCGCCAGGTTCGACACGATCTGGTCGAAGGCCGGGTACACGAAGCCGTCGAACTGGATCTCCACGACAGGGCGGTAGCCGCGGTAGGCCAGGCCCAGCGCAGTGCCCATGATGCCGGACTCGGCGAGCGGGGTGTCCATGACGCGCTGGGCCCCGAACTCGTCGATCAGGCCGTCGGTGATGCGGAAGACGCCGCCGAGGGTGCCGATGTCCTCGCCCATCAGGACGACCTTCGGGTCGTCCGTCATCGCGCGGTGCATGGCCCGGTTGATCGCCTTGCCGAAGGTCATCTTCTCGGTGCTCATGCCTGGCCCTCCTCATCGAACATGGCGTGGTACAGCGCGGACTCCCGGCGCTGGCGGGCGAGCTCCTGGTGCGGCTCGGCGTAGACCTCGGTGAACAGGGCGTCTGGGCCGGCCTCCTCGAGAACCTCCAGAGCGGCGCGGACGTCCGCGGCGAGAGCGTCGGCCTCCTTCGTCGCCTCGGCCTCCAGGGCATCCATGTCCACGCCGTTGGCCCGCAGGTGGGCGGCCACGCGGTCGATCGGGTCCTTGGCCTTCCAGGACTCGACCTCCTCGTCCGAGCGGTAGCGGGTCGGGTCGTCCGCGGTGGTGTGCGGGCCCATGCGGTAGGTGACGGCCTCGATGAAGGTCGGGCCGCCGCCGTTCGCCGCGCGCTCCACGGCACGGCGGGTCGCGGCCAGCACGGCGAGCACGTCGTTGCCGTCCACCCGCAGGGACGGGACGCCGAAGCCCCACGGGCGGTCGGCCAGGTGCCGCGGCGACTGCAGCGTCACCGGCTCGGAGATGGCCCAGTGGTTGTTCTGGCAGAAGAAGACGACCGGCGCCTTGTAGGTGGCGGCGAACACCATGGCCTCGTTGACGTCGCCCTGGGAGGTCGCGCCGTCGCCGAAGTAGACGATGGTGGCGGACTTGTCCCCGTCCATGGCGGCACCCATGGCGTAGCCGGTGGCGTGCAGAGCCTGCGCGCCGATGATGATCTGCTGGGCGGCCACCTTGTGGGCCTTCGGGTCCCAGCCGGAGAAGGTGGAGCCGCGCCACAGGCGGATGAGTCCGAGGGCGTCCACGCCGCGGAGCAGGGCGACGCCGTTCTCCCGGTACGACGGGAAGACGAAGTCGTCCTCGCGCAGCGCTGCGGCCGAGCCGGCCTGCGCGGCCTCCTGGCCGAGAAGCGGCGGCCACAGGGCCAGCTGCCCCTGGCGCTGCAGGTGGGTGGCCTCGGTGTCGAGGCGGCGGATCAGGACCATGTCCCGGTACAGCTGGGAGAGGGCGTCGTCGTCGACGTCCTCCAGCCACGGGTCCAACTCGGGCTCGGCGCTGCGCACGCCCTGGGCGTCCAGCACCTGCAGGTACTCGCGGTGCTCTGACTGCGGGATGTCCGCCTCAGCGGGGAGATCGACTTGCGTCATGTCCTCAACTCTCGTGACCGGGCACCGGAGGTGTTCGGCGCCGTCCGGGGGCGGGTGACACGGGCGCGGTTGTGGCCTCAGTCACCTCCGATGACTCCGGGTGAGTCTAGTCACATGGACAGGACTTGACAACACGCGCGGAGGCAGCCGGAAGCCCTCCGCGTAGGGCTGCCGGACAGTTCGTGTGCGGCTCAGCCGCGGCGGAGCAGAACGTCCACGGCCGCGTCGAGGTACGCGTCGACCTGGCCCTCCTCGTAGCCCTTGCGGCCCTCCGCGGCGGCGAAGGCGGCGCGGCGCACGTCGTCCGCATCGAGCTCGGACTCCCCCTCCGGGGCGCGCAGCGCCTCGGCGAGGCGGTCGCAGAACTCGTCCACCTGGTCCACGTCATAGGACTGGGCATCGGCGCGCGACGGGCGGCGGAACCGCTCGCCCGGGGCGCGGTCGGCACGGCCGAGCAGCTCTTCGGTGCGTTCGGTGAGCATCACGGCCCAGTCCTCGTCGCCGCGCTCGGAGACGAAGGCCTCGCGCTCGGAGTCCGCCAGGGCGTCCTCGAGGCGGTCCAGGGCGTCGTCCACCTGGTCCGTGGCGTAGCCGCCGTTGACGGTGGCGAAGCGGGCCTGGCGGACGTCCTCGACGGATAGCTCGCCGGCGCCCTCGTAGGCCTTGCGGGCACGCACCATGAAGGCGTCCACGTGGCTGGGCTCATAGCCGATCTCGTCGGACTCCACGCGCTCGAAGGGCTGGTCGACGGTGGTCTTCAGGTCATCAGGCGACTTCTTCGACATCCGCACTCCTGTGGTGTCAGGGGCCGCTGGGGCGGCCGTAGGGGAAGGTGCCTGGGCAGGGGCGCCGCTCAGGCGATGGGCAGGGCCAAGAGGGTGTAGGCCACCGGTGCGGCGAACACCAGTGAGTCCAGGCGGTCCATGACCCCGCCGTGGCCCGGCAGCAGGGAGGACATGTCCTTGATTCCGAGTTCACGCTTGACCATGGACTCGGAGAAGTCGCCGGCGGTCGCGGCGACCACCGCGAACACGCCGAGCAGCAGGCCGACCCACCAGGGCTGGCCCACCAGCAGTGGCACCGCCACCACGCCCACCAGCACCGCGCCGAGGAGCGAGCCCACCAGGCCCTCCCACGACTTCTTCGGGCTGATGCGCGGCGCGATGGGGTTCTTGCCGAAGCGGTAGCCCACGATGTAGCCGAAGGTGTCGTTGGCGATCACCATCAGCAGCAGGCAGGCCACCATGAAGTTGCCGCGCGGCTGGTCCAGCAGCGCGACGCCGAAGGAGAGCAGGAACGGGGCCCACATCACGGCGAACACGCCGGCCAGGATGATCTGGCCGGTGGGTCTGCGGCGAGTGGCCTCCGTCCAGAGGCAGACCAGCATCAACGACCCCAGCAGGGCGATGAACAGCGCCTCCACTCCCCACAGCAGCGCGGCCAGCGGCAGGGCGACGGCCGCGATCCACAGCGGGGGCTTGGGGACGTCCAGGCCGATGCCTCGGACGGCATTCGCGACCTCGGTGACGCCGGCGACCAGCAGCACCACCATGAGCAGCGCCAGCAGCCAGTCCCACAGGATCAGGCCGGCCAGGGCGACGCCCAACAGCACGACCCCCACGAGGACGGCGGATTTGAGGTCTCGGCCGCCGCGTGGGGGTGCGGGGGTCTCCGCGGCTGTGGTCATTGGATGCTTCCGGTGGGGCGTCGCTGGGGCCCGGGCGGGGCCTCAGACCTCGAGCAGATCGGCTTCCTTGTTCTTCGCCATGTCCTCGATGAGGTCCACGTGCTTCTTCGTCATGGCGTCGAGCTCCTTCTCCCCGCGCGCGCCCTCGTCCTCGCCGACGTCGCCGTCCTTGACGGCCTTGTCGATGGCCTCCTTGGCCTTGCGGCGGGCGTTGCGGACGGAGATCTTGTGCTCCTCCGCCTTCTGCTTGACCAGCTTCACGTACTCCTTGCGGCGCTCCTCCGTGAGCTCCGGCATCACCACGCGGATGACCTTGCCGTCGTTCGACGGGTTGGCACCGACCTCCGACTCGGACAGGGCCTTCTCGATGTTGCGCAGCGCGGACACGTCGAAGGGGGTGATCAGCAGGGTGCGGGCGTCCGTGGTGGTGAAGGAGGCCAGCTGCTGCAGCGGGGTCATGGCGCCGTAGTAGTCCACCATCACCTTGGAGTAGAGGCCCGGGTTGGCGCGGCCGGTGCGCACGGAGGCGAAGTCCTCGCGGGTGGCCTCGATGGTGCGGCCCATCTGCTCTTCGGCGGACTGCAGGGTCTCCTGGATCACGATGTCTCCTGACGTGTGGGTGAGTGGCTGCCCTCCATCCTACGTGGGATTCAGGGACTCGGACTCGGGCGGGCCCCGGCTCAGGGGGTGACGGTGGTGCCGATGCCGTCGCCGCGCAGAGCAGCGGTGACGTTGCCGGGGCCCTCCATCCCGAACACACGCATGGGCAGGCCGTTGTCCTTGCACATGGTCATGGCGGTCAGGTCCATGACGCGGATGTCCCGCTGCAGGGCCTCGTCGTAGGTGAGGTGGTCCAGACGCTCGGCGTTCGGGTCCTTCTTCGGGTCGGCGGTGTAGACGCCGTCCACGCCGGACTTGGCCATGAGGACCTCGTCCGCGCCGATCTCGAGGGCGCGCTGCGCCGCCACGGTGTCCGTGGAGAAGTAGGGCAGGCCGGTGCCGGCGCCGAAGACCACCACGCGCCCCTTCTGCATGTGGCGGATGGCGCGCAGCGGGATGTACGGCTCGGCGACCTGCTCCATGGAGATCGCGGACTGCACGCGGGTGGAGACGCCGGCCTGGAGGAGGAAGTCCTGGAGGGCGAGGCAGTTCATGACGGTGCCGAGCATGCCCATGTAGTCGGCGCGACGGCGGTCCATGCCGTTCTCGGACAGCTCGGCGCCGCGGAAGAAGTTGCCTCCGCCGACCACGATCGCGATCTCGACGGACTCGGCGGCCTCGGCGATCTGCTCCGCGATGCCGCGGACGGTGTCCGGGTCCACGCCGACCTTGCCGCCGCCGAAGACCTCGCCGGAGAGCTTGAGCAGCACGCGGCGGCGTCCCGTGGCGGCGTCGGTCACGGTCGGCAGGGACTGGGTGTGGGTGTTCGTCTCCATGTGCGGGACTCCTCGGGGCGTCGTCTCGGGCTTGTCCAGGTGTGGGCACACAACGGCGGGGTGGTCACCGAGCTGGTGACCACCCCGCCATCGGTGGCGGCCGCATGCGGTGCATGCGGACCGGCGCGGGCTCGGATCGCTACGATCCTACCCCCGAATCAGGGGCGGACCGAGCGGCAGGCGCCGCGGCGTGATTCAGTTGCCGACGCGGAAGCGAGCGAAGCCGGTGACCTTGGTGCCGGCCTCGGAGGCGACCTTGCCCACCGTGGTCTTCGGGTCCTTGGCGAAGGGCTGGTCCTCGAGGACGATCTCCTTGAAGAAGCCGGTCAGGCGGCCCTCGACGATCTTCGGCAGGGCCTGCTCCGGCTTGCCCTCGGCACGCGCGGTCTCGTCGGCGATGCGGCGCTCGTTCTCCACGGTCTCGGCCGGGACGTCCTCACGGGTGAGGTAGGTCGGCGAGTAGGCGGCGGTGTGCACGGCGATGTCGTGCGCAGCGGTCTTGGCCTCGTCGGAGTCGGAGTCCACGGCCAGGAGCACGGACACCTGGGCCGGCAGGTCCTTGGAGGTCTTGTGGAGGTAGGCGTCCACGAAGGCGCCCTCGACGCGGGCGATGCGGCGCACGACGACCTTCTCGCCCATCAGGGCGCCCTCCTCGGTGACGTGGTCGCCGAGGGTGCGGCCCTCGTACTCGGCGGCCAGCAGCGACTCGAGGTCGGCGGCGCCGGAGTCGACGGCGGTCTTCAGGACGACGTCGCCCAGGGTGATGAACTTCTCGGCCTTGGCCACGAAGTCGGTCTCGCAGTTCAGCTCGACCATCACGCCGACGCCGTTCTCGACGGTGGCGGCGACGAGGCCCTCGGCCGCGGCGCGGCCCTCGCGCTTGGTGGCGCCCTTGAGACCCTTGACGCGGATGATCTCGATGGCCTTGTCGGTGTCGCCGTTGGCCTCGTCGAGGGCCTTCTTGACGTCCATCATGCCGGCGCCGGTGCGCTCGCGCAGGGCCTTGATGTCGGCAGCGGTGTAGTTCGCCATGCTCGTTCGGTCCTTCCCGTTGGATGGGGTGGTTGCGGGATGCTGATGTCTGGGGTCCACCCCGGCGGGTGCGGCTGGGCGCCCGCCGGGGCGGTCCGGGGTCACTCGCCCTTGGCGGCGTCCTCGGAGGCGGCCGGAGCGGCGGCCTCAGCGGCCTCACCCTCGGTCTGCTCGGCCTCGGCGGCCTTCTCGGCGTTGTGCTGCTCGAGCAGCTCGCGCTCCCACTCGGCCATCGGCTCGGCGGAGGCGTCGCCGCCCTTGCCGGAGCGGGCCATCAGGCCGTCGGCGACGGCGTCGGCGACCACGCGGGTCAGCAGGGCGACGGAGCGGATCGCGTCGTCGTTGCCCGGGATCGGGTAGGTGACCTCGTCCGGGTCGCAGTTGGTGTCGAGGATGGCGACCACCGGGATGCCCAGCTTCTGGGCCTCGTCCACGGCGAGGTGCTCCTTCTTGGTGTCCACGACCCACACGGCGGAGGGGGTCTTGGACATGTTGCGGATGCCGCCCAGGTTGGCCTCGAGCTTCTGCAGCTCGCGGGAGAGCAGGAGGAGCTCCTTCTTGGTGTGGCCCGAGCCGGCCACGTCCTCGAAGTCGATCTCCTCGAGCTCCTTCATGCGCTGCACGCGCTTGGAGACGGTCTGGAAGTTGGTGAGCATGCCGCCCAGCCAGCGGTGGTTCACGTACGGCATGCCGACGCGGTTGGCCTGCTCGGCGATGGCCTCCTGGGCCTGCTTCTTGGTGCCGACGAACAGGATGGTGCCACCGTGCTTGACGGTCTGCTTGACGAACTCGTAGGCACGGTCGATGTAGGTCAGCGACTGCTGGAGGTCGATGATGTAGATGCCGTTGCGCTCGGTGAAGATGAAGCGCTTCATCTTGGGGTTCCAGCGGCGGGTCTGGTGGCCGAAGTGGACACCGGAGTCGAGGAGCTGGCGCATGGTCACGACGGACGACATGTCGAATCCCTTCTGTGGCGGCCGTAGGACCCCGCGCGTCTGTGCGCAGGCGGCTGCCGATCGTTGTTTCACGGTTCTTCGACCGCCCGGCCGGGCGGTCCCTGACACCACGACGGCGGTGCCGCCGGACCGCCGCCGAAACCCGTCCGTGGGGACGGGACCGTCGGTGGGGTCTGCCGCTGTGGGACCGGGGCCCCGCAGCCGCACCGTGGTGTGCGTAGTCGATGACGTCGCCTCCCGTTTCCGGGCACAGCACACGTCACCGCTGTGACCATCGTACCCCAGCCCGCCCGGCACCTCTTCCGCCCGCTCGTCCCCTCCTGCACAGCGGACCGGTTGCCCGGTTCCCTCCACAGTTCGCTTCTCGACGACGGCACCGGCCTCCGTCTTCTGCGCACCCTGGCCCCATGGGAACGTCACTCACCGCTTCGCCCCGCCCGAGCAGGCGGGCGCCCTTCCGCCGCCCCGGCCTGCGCCGCCCGGCGACGGTGCTGCTGCTGACCGTGCTGCTCGGCGCCGCACCGGCCGGTGCCGGCCCACCGGCGGCGTCGTCCGCTGCAGGCACCGCCGCCTCCGCACCCGACCCCACACCGATCCCGGCGGGGCTGCGCTGGTCCTCCCCCGCGCCCGGCGCGGGTGCCGGAGACCTGCTGCGCGCCTTCGACGCCCCCGAACAGCCCTGGGATCCCGGTCACCGCGGCGTGGACCTGCGGCTGCGCGGGGACGTCGTGCTGGCTCCGGCGGACGGGACGGTCCGGCACGTCGGCATGGTGGCGGGGCGGCCGGTGCTGTCGATCGACCACGGACAGGAGGTGGTGAGCTCGATGGAGCCGGTGGTGGCCGTCGTCGGGAAGGGGGAGACGGTGACGGCGGGACAGCCGGTCGGCCGGCTGGACCCGGCGGCGGAGCACTGCGCCGAGCCGTGCGTGCACCTGGGCGTGCGCGTGCTGGACGGCTGGCTGGTGGGCCGCACGCTGCGGGATCGCTATCTGGACCCGGCGCTGCTGCTGGGGCTGTCCGGCCCCTCGGTGCTGTGGCCGCTCGGCGAGGACGGCGGCGCCGGGAGGGAGGACGATGCCGGTGAGGACGGGGCTCAGCCGCGGCGGGAGCGGGACTGAGCGCGTTCATCGGCGACGGACTCCACTGCCGCGAGCAGCCGCGCCGCCGAGTCCTCCCAGCGGTAGCGGGCGGCACGCCCCACGGCGGCCCGCGAGGCCGCGGCCCAGGCGCCGGGCGCGGTGAGGGTGCGGACCTGCGCGGCGAAGGCGGCGGGACGGTCGCCGTCGAGCGGAACCGGGAGGAAGGCGGGCTCGGCTCCCCCGGCGACTTCGCGGAAGATCGGCATGTCCGAGCCGATCACCGGAGTGCCGTGGGACATCGCCTCGGCCACGGGCAGGCCGTAGCCCTCGGCCCGGGACAGGGTCACCAGCGCCGTGGCCTCGCGGAGCAGGGCGATGTACTCCTCGTCGGTGACGCCGTTGTGGAAGACCACCTCACCGGAGGTTCCGGCCCCCGCGCCGTGCGCTCCGGTCGCTGTCCCGGCCCCCGTCTCGGCGCGCCGCCGCGCCAGCAGCGCCTCCAGCTCCGCCCGGCGTTCGGCCGGCACCTTCGAGAGCAGATGCAGCGTGTACCCCGGCAGCAGCGGCATGGCCGCCACGAGCGAGTCCACGTCCTTGTAGTCCATGAAGGAGCCCATGTAGACGAGCGAGCGGGCCGGCGCCGCGTCTGGGTCCCGGGGCTCGGCCACCGGCTGCGGCGCATTGGGCACCACGTCCACGGGGCGTCGCGTCAGCGCGTGCTCGGCGATCAGCCCGGCCGTGGTCTGGGAGACGGTGGCCACGCGGTCCGCGCGGTTGAGCAGCAGCCGCTGCGGTCCGTAGCCGAGGTGGTAGAGCCGCCACAGCCAACGCACCGGCTCGGGCAGGTTCCGCGGCGGGGTGCGGTGCTCGTAGTAGATGAGGTCGTGGAGCGTGAGGATCAGCCCGTAGCGGCGGCCGGCGGAGCCCATCGTCTGCATCGGGGAGAACACCACGTCCGGACGCAGCCGGTTCACCTGCACGGGAAGCGTCGGCTCGAGGGGCGAGGTGGGCCCGGTGGCGCGGTGCCACGGGACGCCGGCCGGCAGCAGGCGCAGCTGCGCCTCGTCACTGACCAGCATGTGCATCTGAACACGGCCGGCCCACTCCCCCGCAGTCGTCAGCCGGTGCACGGCCGCGATGAGACTGGCGCCGTAGCGCGAGATGCCGTCATGGAAGTCGGTGCGCGTGTAACGGGCGTCCATCAGCAGGCGCAGGGGGCGGTCTGTCACGGTGCCCACGCTACCGGCCGGATCGCGCCGGCGGGACAGCGGCCCGCCCCGCGCGACACGCCGGAGACACCCGTCACAGCAATAGTTGCGTTTAGATAACGAACATGTATATTCGATAACGATGCGGACATCGTCCGGATCCCGGACCTTCCCCGTCCGCTCCCGCGGCTCCCGGCCTCACCACACCGATTCACTCTCGTACCGGCCACCCCTGGGCACCTTCCTGCCGGAAAGCCCTGGCGGCTCCATGCCACCTGCCGGTCCCCGACTGGAAGATTCGCTATGTCTGAGACCCAGAAGCACCCCCGCACCGCTCGCCGCGGTCGTCGTCCCCTCGTCGCCTCCCTGGCCCTGTCCCTGGGCGCCGGCACCGTCGTCGGTGCAGGCGCCGTCTCCACCGCCACCGAGGCCGTCGCAGCCCCGGCGACCTACACCGTCAAGGCCGGCGACAGCTGGTGGCGCATCGCCCACAACCACGGCATGGACATGTACGACCTCGCCGCCATGAACGGCAAGACCATCGACGCCACCATCTACGTCGGCGACGTCCTCAAGGTCAGCAACGGCAGCTCGGCCCCTGCCCCGGCTCCGGCCCCTGCCCCTGCCCCGTCCACCGGCACCTACACCGTGAAGGCCGGCGACAGCTGGTGGCGCGTCGCGAACAACCACGGCATGGACATGTATGCCCTGGCCTCGCTGAACGGCAAGACCATCAACAGCCCGATGTACGTGGGCGACGTCCTGAAGGTCTCGGGCTCCTCCTCCGCCCCTGCCCCGGCTCCGGCCCCTGCCCCGGCTCCTGCCCCGGCCCCGGCCCCGTCCTCCAAGACCGCCGCGGTCAAGCACATCGTCTCCAAGGTCAACGACCCGAGCACCTACTACCAGTGGGGCGGCAACGGCCCGTACGGCTACGACTGCTCCGCCCTGGTCCGCGAGGCCATGGCCAAGTCCGGCTTCTCCCTGCCGCGGGTCTCCCACGACCAGTACCGGAACGCCAAGTCCTTCGTGCCGAAGTCCCAGGCCCAGCCCGGCGACCTGTTCTTCTGGCGCAACTCCTCCACCGGCCGCGTCTACCACGTGGCGATGTACATCGGCGACGGCAAGATGGCCCACGCCCTGAATCCGCACCGCGGCCTCATGATCACCTCGGTGGACTACATGCCGGCCAACATGCTCTCGGTGGCCGGCCGCTACTGAGCCGCAGACACGCGCCGGCCCCCTCCGGTCACGGCGTCCACGGCCCAGGCCCGACGACGGTCCGGCACCTTCCGCACGGAAGGTGCCGGACCGTCGTCGTCTGCGGTGCCGCGGCCCCCGGTTCGGCGGGCCTGAGAGGTCGGTCATGGCTGCGGCCCCCGTGCCGGCGTGGACCGGACCGAAGGCCACAGAGAGGTAGGGCGTACGGGACTTGAACCCGTGACCAAGGGATTATGAGTCCCCTGCTCTGACCGACTGAGCTAACGCCCCGCGCGCGTGGCACGCGTCGGTCAAGTCTAGCGAGGAGTCGCTCAGAGCCGCGCCCGGACCTCGGCCGGTGTGGCCCCGCGGTAGAGCGCCTCGAAGATGTCCACGGTCTTCTGCGCCGAATGACGCAGGGCCTTGGCGTGGGAGGCCTCGCCCATCCGGACGCGTTCCTCGGGACTCGCGCCGAGAACCCGGGCCAGCTTCTCGGCGAGGTCCTCGTGATCGCCGGGGACGAAGAGGTAGCCGTTCACGCCGTCGTCCGCCAGGTGCGGCAGGGCCAGCGCGTCGGCCAGCACCACTGGCTTGGAGGCGCTCATCGCCTCCAGGGACACCAGCGACTGCAGTTCGGCGGTGCCGGGCTGGCAGAACACGTCTGCCCGCAGGTAGGCGGTGTGCAGCTCCTCCTCGGTGACGTGGCCGCGCATCGCCACACGGTCCTCGATGCCGAGCTCGGCCACGAGCTCGCGGAGGACGTCGCGCTGCTCGCCGTCGCCGACGATCTCTGCGTGCACGTCCAGCTCCGGGCGGGTGTCCTTCAGGTGCGCGACGGCTCGCAGCAGCACGTCGATGTTCTTCTCCACGGCCAGGCGGCCGACGAACAGGACGGTGGGGTGCGCGTGCGGGGTGATGACCTCGCCGGCGGCCTGCTCGTACTTGGAGGCGTCGATGCCGTTGGACACCGGCAGCACGTTCTGCAGCCCGGCCCGCTCGGCCATGGCGCGCGCGGCCAGGGCGGTGGGGGTGGTGACCACGGCGCCCTTGCCCATCAGGCGGCCCATCTGCCACCAGGAGTAGCGGGAGTAGCGGTCCAGGAACCACTGCGGGAACGGCAGGAACGGCTCGAGGTTCTCCGGCATGAAGTGGTTGGTGGAGATCGTGCGGACACGGCGGCGCTCGGCCTCGGTGATCGCGGCGGCGCCGATCATGTAGTGGCAGTGCACATGCACCACGTCCGGCTGTACCTCGGCCATGATGCGGCGCATCGCGCGGCGGGCCAGGGGCGGGAACACCAGCCGGTAGTACTCGTGCGTGGGCGGCCGCCAGGACTTCAGGCGGTGCACGGTGGCCTCGGGGCGGTGCTCCACGAAGTCCGGGCCGTCGTCGTTGCGGGCGGCCACCACGTGCACGTCGTGGCCACGCTCGTGCAGCGCCGTGGCGAGGCGGAAGCAGAAGGTTGCGGCGCCGTTGACGTCCGGCGGATAGGTGTCCGCCGCGATCATCACGGTGAGGGGACGGGCGTCATGCGCCTGCGGGGCGTCGGTCACGAGGACGGTGCTCCTGGGTGGTGGGTGGTCTTGGGGCCTCTCCCCCCGTCGCCGGCGCCCCGTGGACACCGGCCCTCAGGAGGCTCAGACCGGCTCAGCCTAGCAACGCGGACGGCGCCGGAGGCCTCGCGCCGTTCCGCCGACTGCTCGGACCAGGCGGTCCGGTCCCGCGGATCGATCCCGCGGGCCCGTAACTCGGCGGCCTTGGCCCGGAACCGGCGGAGGTAGTCCGCGGCGGCGAGCATGTGGGCGATCGCACCGAGGGAGAGCAGCCACAGGCCGGCACTGCCCCAGGCGGTGTCCGTTAGGCCCGGCACGTTACCCAGCAGAAGCACGGGTGCGGCCACGAGCAGCAGGGCGGTACGGACCTTGCCGAGGACGGAGACGTCCAGCTCGGGGCTGCCGCGGAACAGCGCCAGGGACACCGTGCTCAGCACGAGGTCCGGCACCACGATCGCCCAGACGATCCAGTCCGGGGCCACGCCGGTGAGCACCAGGGTGGCGGCCACGATGATCATGGACAGCCGGTCCGCCAGCGGATCCAGCCACGTGCCGGTGGTGGAGATCATGTCCCACCGGCGGGCCACGAACCCGTCCACCCAGTCCGTGCTGGACAGGGCCGCCAGCACCCAGAACGCGGCCAGGTACTGCTCGGTGGCGGTGAGCCAGACGAACACCGGGATCAGCGCGAACCGGGCCAGGGTGATGACGTTCGGCAGGGTCCAGAAGGTGTCCCGGACGGTGTACTCGTACCCCTCGCGGAGGCCGACATCGATCACGCGCATACGGGGCTCCTTCGGGGCGGCACAGGCGGGGACTGCGGGGGCCGGACCAGTCTACCGGCGTCTGTGGCCTGCACAGGCCTCGGGCGAGGCCACGTGGCCGGACGGTGGCATGTCGCCGTGGGTCGGACGTCCTCACCACCGCTTCCCCCGCCCGCGCACAGCACGGCGCCCCGCCCCTCGGTGAGGGACGGGGCGCCGTGGACGGGCAGTCGGCGTGCGGCCGGATCAGCCCTTGCGCTTCTTGCCGAGCATGGAGCCCAGGACGGCGAAGGCGGTGCCGGAGACACCGAGCAGGGCCAGCGGCTGCCACCGCTCCTTCACGTAGTCCTCGGCCGCACCGGCCTTCTCGCCGGCGCGGGCGGCGCCGGAGTACGGGGCGGTGACGTCGGTGGAGCCGGCGGACTCCGGGGTGGCGCCGCGGCCCTTGCGCTGGGCGGCGAACGCGTTCATCTGGCCCTTGACGGAGGCGCGCTCGCCCAGGCCGGAGCGGATGTCCGCCAGGTGGCGGCGGCGCAGCTCGGCGCGGCGGCGGATCTCGTCCTCGGAGGCGGTCTCCTTCTCCGGGTACGGGGCGGCCTCGCCGTTCTTGACCGCCTTCTTGTTCTCTTCCTTCTCGAGCTTCTTGCGCTCGGCCTCACGCTGCTTCTCGATGCGCTTCTGCTCGGCCCGCTCGGCCTTCACGCGGTCGTACTCGGCCGGGTCGAAGGCGTTGCCCTCCTTGAGGTAGCCGAGGTCGTACTCGATGTTGCGGACGGTCTCGGCCGGGATGAGCGGCATGGCGCCCTTGATCATCAGACCGCCGACGGCGGCGAGGATGATGCCGAGCAGCAGGAACGCGGCGGCCACCATGAGGGCAGGGAACCAGAACGACGGGTTCGCGAAGGCGCCGATCAGGGTGACGATCAGGGACACCAGCATGCAGAACAGCATGAACAGGCCCGCGAGGATCAGACCGGCGGCGACGCCGACTTTCACACCCTTGGACTTGGCCTGGTTCAGGGCGAGGGTGAGCTCGTCCTTGATCTGCAGGGGCAGCAGGCGGATCAGGGCCGCGAGCAGGTCGGACAGCGAGCTCGCGCGGGTCTGCGCAGAGACGGGGATTGCCGTGGGGGCCATCAGTGGGTGCCTTCCTGGGTCGGCGTGGTCGTTTCGGGTTGCGCAGGTGCGTCAGGGCGCGCCACTGCACAGCGATGTCGGCTCCACGCTAGCACTGTGCCTCCACCCAGGGCATGAGCCGAAGATCGGCCATCCACGTGTGTCCTGTCACGACGACTGCCCCTCGCTTTCTCCTCCTCACCCGGCCGAGCGGACGGGTGGGTCAGGGCATGAGGCGGGGGCCGCCGTCGGGACACGGGTGTCCGGGGTGTCAGGACCCGTCGCCGGCGGCCTCGCGCAGGCCGGCCATGGCGTCGCGGTGGCGCAGCACGTGCAGGTCCCAGTCCGCGGAGAGCGCCTCGAACACGCCGATGCCGCGCACCGACGTGCCCTGCTCATCCAGGCGCGGGGACCAGCTGGCGATGCCGAGGGCGCCCGGGACCGCACCGAGCAGCGCACCCGAGACGCCGGACTTGGCCGGGATGCCGACCTCCGCCATCCACTGCCCGGAGGCGTTGTACATCCCGCAGGAGAGCATCACGGACATCACCTGCTGGCAGACCCACTCCGCCAGCACGCGCCGGCCGGTCACCGGGTTCACGCCGCCTGAGGCCAGGGTGGCGCCCATGGTGGCCAGCTGCTCCACGGTGACCTCCACCGAGCACTGGCCGAGGTAGCCGCGGACCACCTCGTGTGCGTCGTCCGGGAGCATCTGCGAAGCAGCGAGCATGTGGGCCAGGCCCAGGTTTTGGTGGGCACGGGCGGTCTCGGCGTCCCAGACGTCCTCGGAGATCGTCAGGTCCGTCCCGGCCAGCTGCGAGTAGCGGTCCAGCAGGAGCTCGAGGCGGGCGTCCTCGTCGTCCCCGGGGATCAGCCCGTGGGTCATGATCGCGCCGACGTTGATCAGCGGGTTGTACGGGCGGCCGTCCGAGTGGAGGGACAGCTCGTTGAACGCCATCCCGGAAGGCTCCACGCCCACACGCTCGAGCACGGCGTCCATGCCGCGCTCCTGCAGGGCCACCGCGTAGGTGAGCGCCTTGGACACGGACTGCAGCGCGAACGCCTGCTGCGTGTCGCCCTCGGTGACGGCCACGCCGTCCGTGGTGCACACGGCCACGGCGAAGCCGTCCACCGGACGGTCCTCCACGTCCTCGAGGTACTCCGACGGGGCCCCGTTGCGATCCTCCTTGACCGTGGAGATCAGGCGGGCCAGCTGCTCGGAGACACGGCTGGGGTTCGTGGTCTTCATGTCAGTCACCCTGCCACAGGGCCCCTGAGAGCGTCGCCCCGAGTCGAGTGGGCAGCTGTTCCACGGAATCGAGCGACATCGTGGAACAGCTGCCCACTCGACCCCTGCCAGAGGACGGGGAGGAACGACGACGGCCGCCCGCCTTCGGTGCGGAAGGCGGGCGGCCGACGTCGGGAAGCAGGTCAGGCGGCCCCGTCAGGAGGCGCCGTCAGTGCCTCACGGGGTGTAGGTGACCGGAGCGTTCGGACCCAGCGGCAGGTCCAGCCAGTACCAGCCCATGGTCATCATGCTCCAGGTGACCAGGAAGGCGATCGAGTACGGGAGCATCGTGGCGATCAGGGAGCCGATGCCCATCTTCTTGTCGTACTTCTGGGCCACGGCGATGATCAGCGCGAAGTAGGTCATCAGCGGAGACAGGATGTTCGTGGACGAGTCGGCCACGCGGTAGGCCGCCTGGGTGAACTCGGGCGAGATGCCCAGCTGCATCATGATCGGCACCATGATCGGCGCGAGCATGGCCCACTTCGCCGAGGCGGAGCCCACGAAGAGGTTCACGACCGAGACGAACGCGATGAACGCGACCACCAGCGGGATACCGGTCAGGTTGATCGACTCCAGGAACTGCGAGCCCAGCACGGACAGCAGCAGGCCCAGCTTCGACTCGTTGAAGTAGGCGATGAACTGGCCGGCGGTGAACGCCAGCACCAGGAACACGGCCATGCCGGCGAGGGTCTGGGAGAGCTGGTCCACCACGTCGGTGTCGTTGCGGATGACCTTGGTGACGATGCCGTACACCAGGCCCGGGACGAAGAACGCGATGATGATGACCACCACGAGCGAGTCCATGAACGGGGACTGGACCACGCCGCCGTCCTCGCCGCGCAGCAGGCCCCACTCCGGGACGATCAGCAGGGCCAGCAGCGCCACGGTGACCACGCCGGAGACGGTGGCCCAGACGAGGCCCTTCTTCTCCACGGCGGAGAGCTGGACGTCCTCGTCCTCGATGCGACCCTCGCCCTTCCACGGGCCCAGGCGCGGCTCCACGATGAACTGGGAGACCAGGGTGCCGACGATGGTCAGCAGGAAGGTGGAGGCGATGATGAACCAGTAGTTCATGGCCAGGTTCATGCCGTCCGCGTAGGCGCCGTCCACGGTGGCGGCGGCCTCGATGGTCAGCTCACCGAGCATCACGTCCGTGCCGGAGAGCAGCAGGTTCGCCGAGAAGCCTGCGGAGACGCCGGCGAAGGCGGCGGCCAGGCCGGCCAGCGGGTGACGTCCGACGGCCATGAACAGGATCGCGGCCAGCGGCGGGAGCACCACGTAGCCGGCGTCCGAGGCCACGGAGGACATCACACCGGCGAACACGATGCCCGCGGTGATGAGGAACTTCGGCACGGACAGGATGAACTGGCGCAGCACCGTGCCGATCAGACCGGACTGCTCAGCCATGCCGATGCCCAGCATGGTGGCGAGCACGACGCCCAGCGGGGCGAAGCCCACGAAGTTGTCCACGGCCGAGGAGAACATCCACTGGACGCCCTCCGGGGACAGCAGGTTGAAGACCTCGATCTGGCCGCCCTCCACCGGATCCTCGGCGGTGACGCCGAGCGTGGAGAACAGCCAGGACAGCAGGACCACCAGCACCGCGAGCGCGGCGAACAGGGTGGCCGGGTGGGGCAGGGCGTTGCCGGCCTTCTCGACGAAGTCGAGCGCCCGGTTGCCGATGCCGCCCCGTCGCGGACGGTCGGGGGCGTTCTGGTCGGAAGCGTGGGTGGCGGAGCCGTCCTGGGTGGTGACGGTCTCCGCGGCGTCGGCGGCGGTGGTGCCGCGCGAGCCAGCCGAGTCAGCGGCCATGTGCAGAGTCCCTTCGGGAGTGCGGTCGGATGACAGGGCACCGCCCGGCCCCTCTCCCCCGCGCTGGTGGGCGGGTGGGAAGGGCCGGGCGGAGCGCAAACTCGTCCACCGTAGCGGCCGGTGTGAAGGATGTCATCTCACGGTGAGGGATCCGTCACAGACCGCAGTGGCGACTGCTGCGAGGCGGGCCGGGCGAGGCGGGCCGGGCGAGGCGGCCGGGCGCGGCGGGCGGGGTGGCCGGGCGCGGCGGGCGGGGCGGCCGGTCACGGGGCCGGTCGAGGCGGGCGAGGCGGGCCGGGTGAGGCGGCCTGGCGATGCGACCGGTCACGGGGCCGGTCACGGCGTGGGGGTGCCGCCGTTCGCGTTGAGGGTGTCCCCGTTGACATAGCTGGACTCGCCGCTGGCGAGGAACACGTAGGCCGGCGCCATCTCGATGGGCTGGCCGGCACGGCCCAGCGGGGAATCGTGGCCGAACTCGGGCAGGCGCTCCTTGGGCTGGCCGTCGCAGACCTGCAGGACGGTCCACACCGGGCCGGGGGCGACGGCATTGACGCGGATGCCGCGCGGGCCGACGGCCTGGGCCAGGCCCTTCGTGTAGTTGTTGATGGCGGCCTTGGTGGCGGCGTAGTCCAGGATCAGCGGGTTCGGGTTGTATGCCTGCACCGAGGTGGTGTTGATGATCGCCGAGCCGGGGCCCATGCGCTTCAGGGCAGCACGGGAGAGCGTGAACATGGCGAGCACGTTGATCTGGAAGGTGGTGGCGACCTGCTCGTCGGTGAGCTCCTCCGGGGTGTCGGCCACGAGCTGCTTGCCGGCATTGTTCACGAGGATGTCCAGCCCGCCGAGCTGTTCGGCGGCGGCGTCCACGAGGCCGGCGGTGTAGTCGGTGTCCGTGAGGTCGCCGGGCAGGGCGACGGCCCTCCGGCCAGCCTCCTCGATCGCGGCGATCACCCGGTCAGCGTCCGGCTGCTCGTCCGGCAGGTAGGCGATGGCCACGTCCGCGCCCTCGCGGGCGTAGGCGACGGCCACGGCGGCGCCGATGCCGGAGTCGCCGCCGGTGATCAGCGCCTTGCGGCCCTCGAGCCGGCCCAGGCCGGTATAGGAGTCCAGGCCGATGTCCGGGACCGGATCGGTCTTCACGTCCAGGCCCGGCTCGGGCTGGTGCTGCTCCGGGGCGTGATGCCGCGGGTGGCGGGCGCGCGGGTCGTCGCCCTCCCACTGGCGGGCGGTGGAGGCGGTCGCGGGCGTGCCTGCAGGCTTCGGATTCGTCATGAGTGCGACGCTACGGGACGGTGACGGGGGTCTGACAAGGGCGGATGGCCTGTGGAATCACGACGACGCCCCTCGCCTGCCAGCCCTCGTCACCGTGGAGTGGGGTGTCGGTCCGGGGGACGGTGGGGTGTTGGCCCGGGACGATGGGCCGTGGGTCCGGGACGATGGGCCGTGGGTCCGGGACGATGGGCCGTGGGTAGGGGACGATGGGCCGTGGGTCCAGCCCCGGGCCATCAATAGGGGCTCTTCACAATCGAGGGTGTAGACGGG
>NZ_KV809434.1:0-7363 GCF_001812555.1 Micrococcus sp. HMSC067E09
CCGCTTACACAGACAAGTTGACACGCCCTGCCAAGATGACCCCATCCCCCACCAGAACGGGGCCGTCATTTCGCACCACACGGAGGCCACCTTGCCCCAATCGCGCCGCGCCCTCATCGCCACCGGCATCGCACTCACCCTCGCCCTGAGCGCCTGCGCCGCACCCGCAGAGCAGAGCCAGACCGCCACCAACGACGACACGCACACCAGCACGCCCGGCACCCCGAGCAACAGTCAGGGAACAGCGGAGCAGGGCCAGACCACCTCCGACCCACAACCGGGCGTTTCCACCCCGCAGGTCCAGGCCCCGAAGACAGCGTCTGCCTTCAGCGAGGCCAAGTGGGCCATCCGCCCCGAACTGAACACCGTGATGGGTACTGAGGCCCACGTCTACGGTGACCGCATCGTCCTTCACGGGGAGACCGACACCGCCGCCTACGACACAGACGGCAAGCAGGTTTGGCACCTGACCCGTGACCCGGGATCGACCACGACGCTCACCCAACTCTCACCCACCGTCATCGCCCTCACCACCAACACCCACAGCGCCGGAACCGGCCTCGGCACGTCCACGCCTCAGATTCACGTCCAGGTCATCAACATCACCGACGGCAACACAATCGCCGAGCACACCATCGACAACGACTCCGCCATGCCATTCACCGCGAAGGGCCCCGGACTCGGCGACGCCACCCTCAACCCCACCGCATGGGCCGTCACCGCCGACGGCAAACTCCACGAAAAGACCGGCATCGACGGAATCGCCACCATCGGGAACACCGTCATCACGATGAAAGGCGACGCCGTCACCACCGACTCCTGGACCAGCGTTACCTTCTGGGACAGCCCGACCTAACCCACGCCGACGTCGTAGCCTCCAACACGAACGATCTGGCCATGATCGAAGGTAAGGCCGGACTGGACAGCCGCACCGTGCTCGTCTCCGTCGCCACAGGCAAGGTCCAGGCTGACGTCGAATGCGCCCCCAACGAGTACCGCGACATGCACACCAGCCCCAACGGGGACTGGAACGTTATCGGCGGGTCCATCATCAGCCCCGACCACAAGATCACGTGCGTCGGCGGCAGAGACGGCGAGAAGACGGTCACCCTGATCGGCGCCACCGACGACGGCCGCGCCTTCGGCTACACGGAGAATCCCCTCGGCTCAGGCCAAGGCGAGCCCGTCTTCGTAGACGTGCGCCCCGGCCAGGACCCCAAAACCGAGGACCTCGCCAACGACGTCACCATCCCTGCCGGAATCCTCGACGGCAACCTCGGCGTCCACTGGAACCCCTCCACGGGTGCCCTGTCCGCCAACCCAGTCCAGAACTGACCAACCCCACCACCTCGTACACACTGGAGCACCACCATGACCGCACCCCAGAGCCCTGCACCCGCACGCATGAGCCCCATGAAGGCCGCCCTGCTCGTCCTGGCCATCTGCGCCGTCGGCGGCGTCCTCGTCGGCGCTTTCGCTGGCCTCACCGACGGCGGGTCCGTTGAGAATATGTTCATTGGCGCCGTGTACGCCGGTGTCATCGGCTTCTTCCTGCCGGGCCTGCCCGCCGCCCTGATCGCTGGAGGGATCGCCTGGTCCCGGCAGAAGGGTGCCCACAACCGCTGACGAGCACACCGAGGCGGCCCCGCCTCCATGGTGAGAAGGACGCGAGGCCCCCAGGAGTCGCCATCTGCGGCTCCTGGGGGCTCCTGAATGTCCGTTGGTACGAGTCAGTACACCATGACGGCGTTGAGTATCACCGCGGGCCCTTGAAGGGTCGCGTGCACGTCGTGGACCTCGAGTTCAATACCAAGGTTGTCGATCAACTTCTCCACCGTGCCAGTCATCTGGGCCATCATCAGTCGCCGCATCATGTAGTCCCACCGCGACAGGAGCCACTTCTCCGCAGACAGGTACCCCTCGTTCCCACCGCCGATGAGTTCTTCCACCTGGCCGAGAACGCGGCGGTTGCCCTCGATGTGTTCAGCCTGGGCGACGTCCACGAAACCGGACGGGGGCAGGCTGACGAACACTCGTCCCTGGTAGCCGGTACCACGGAGTTCCATCAACAACGGGATGTTGGGCAATGTGCCCTTGAAATAGGCGTCCCGAAGGACCTTGCCCAGGGCCGCGTCCGGCAGGCCCTCACCAGCCATGAGGGCACTCACAGTCCCGTCGTCGTCCCCGATGTGCTGGCGGAGGAACTCGAGCATCTTTCCCGCCAGCGAGGTCGGGGTCATCACTAGGCGTCCCTCGGCGTGTACCAGGTCGTCCTTCTCCGGAGCACGATCTTGGCCTCCGAGAGTCAGGATTGCCTCCTCTCGAATCAGTTCGTCGAGAGAGCGGCTGACCGCCGCCTTCTGCTTGGGGGCGAGCGTGTAGGAGTGCTGGACCTCGACCTCCAGTGCACCTCCGCCCTGAGCGTTCGCGCCAGGCACACCCGCCTTCGCAGTGGCCTCTTTTGTGTTGCGGTGCCTCTCGACGACGTCCTTGATGGATTCCGGTTCGATTTGGCTGTACTGCGCGTACGCGTACAGGGACTCCGCGTCCAGATACAGGGGGTTACGCAAGGGCATGGGCGGCGGGTCTCCTTGGAGCCTGACGATGGGGACGAGAATCTATCGCGAACATCAGCGGCTTTCGAGGTTAGCCCTCGGGCTGGGTGATCTGGACGAGGGACTCCCACCCGTCAGCGGCTCCGATGTGTGACTCGGACGCGAACATGTACCGCCAGGTACCGAACTCGTCTTCGTCACGGACGGCACGGGCCCAGGTCCGAGCGGCATCCCGCTTGAGCACGACAGACTCTTCCAGCACATCGCGATCCGACTTGGCCTCGACCAACCAGTGCGTGCCGTCCTTGGTGAGGACAACGAAGTCCGGGAAGTAGCGGCCACGCTCCGTCGGGATGTACGCATCCCCATTGGTGTACAGGCGGAGCCACCACTGCACGGCAGGGTCTCGATCCAGCATCTTCGCCAGCGCCCATTCGGTGGACGCGGCGTCGAACGTGGCCGATGGCATGATGTTCTTCTGCCAGTGTCCGTACTGGTAGCCCTTCTGGAACGGCTCGTCAGAATGACCAGGGCGGACCTGCTCGGGTTGAGTGACGGGCTCCACCGGGAGCACCACGGGCACAAACTCGTACCGGGTGACCTTCGGGCGGGCCATGATCCGGGAGCGGATCAGGTCTGTCATAGCGGCCACGGCCTGACGGTTGCGGGCCTCCGACCAGCCCTTCGCGGCGTCGTCGTCGTGGACACCAGCACCCTCCATGAACGCCGCGACGATGCGGTCGGCGCCCTTGTATGAGGAGCGCACTTGGGGGACCTCCGGCTGACGCAGGATGGCCTGGACAAGGCCGATGCGGACGGTGGCGAGGTCCTGCACGATGGGGGTCGCGTACGCGGACTCCTGGACAGTGCGGGTGATCGTCACGTCCTTACCGTGGCGTTCGGCTTCCAGGGCGTCACGGCTGAGGGTGGCGCGGGCATCCTTGCCGAGGTCACGGCCTGCCTGGCGGGCGTCCGTGTCACTGACGTCGGCGAGGGTGAAGGTGGCGTCGATGATGCGGGACTCGCGGCGCGGGAAGACGACCTGGGGTGCTCCCTGGATGCGGTTGACCTGGATCATGGCGGGTGTGTTCTGCCGGTCCTCCAGGGTGCGGGTCTCCAGGACCGGGACGGTGTCCCCGTCTTCGGTGTACTTGAAGACGCCGAGCATGTCGTCGGTGTCGGGAGTGGGAGAGGCCGCCACCGGATCAGCCTCGGTGGCCCTGCCTTCCGAAGAAGGGACGCTCGGGGCCGTCACCCCCGTGACTGTTCCGGCCGGGTTGTCCCCGGATTCGGCGCGAACAGCGGCCTCCTGTACGTCCAGCAGAGTCGGGGCAGGGGCGAACCCCTGGTCGTCAGTGTTCGTCGCCCGCTCCGGGCGCATGATCCGCTCACGGAGCACGTTCTTCTGCTCCAGCAGGGTCTCGTACGAGTCATGGGCGACCAAGTCCACCTGGTCGATCATCGCCACCCCGGTACGGCTCCTGAACGGCAGGCGCAGACCGCGGCCGAGAATCTGCTCGGTCAGGGTCTGCGATGCCAGGCGGCGCAACGCGACAATCACGGCGATGTTCTTCACGTCCCAGCCCTCACGGAGCATGTTCACGGACACGATGGCGCGGATCGGGGAGTCCGGGTCCTCAACGTTTGCCAGAGCCGCGAGGGCCTCATCCGAGGACTGTGAGGTGATCTCCAGGACTGCGGAGCCTTCACCGATAAACCCGTCCTGAGCCAGCAGAGCCCCTACCTCGGAGGCGTGCTCGATGTCCTGGCAGACCACGAACAGAACCGGCTTCACGTTCGCCACGTCCGGGTGCGCCGCCACGTACGTGTCGTACTCCCGTTCCTTGATCCGGAGCAGTTCGCAGGCGTCCGACAACTGGGTGCGCTCGTCTGCGGTCCCGTTCTTCCGGTACACGATGACCGGGACCTTCACGTACCCGTCGGCGATGGCCTCGCCGAGCGTGTACTCGAACACGACCTTGTCGTAGTCCTTCTCGTCCGGGGTGGCCGTGAGCCCGACCAGGACGCGCGGTTTCAGGTTGCGGATGGTCGCGTGGAACTTCTTCGCCGCCGAACGGTAGACGTGATGCTCGTCAGCGATGATGACCAGGTCGTCGACCTCCAAAAGGTGTTGGTAGAGGGCGCCGCCGAGGTTCTCGTCGTCGTTCCAGGTCCCCTTTGAGGCTTTTGCCGTGGGGGACAGCAACTGCTGGATGTTGAACACGAACACCTTCACCCGGCGCACATCCCGCAAAGCGGCCCCGACGTTCGCGGCCTTGTAGTTGTCCGGGGTGACGATGAACGGGGACGTCTCACCACCGGAGACGTACTTCGGGGACGCCTTGTCGAAGTTCTCCAGCGTCTTCCGCTGGATCGTGGACCCGGGCGTGACGATCAGGAAGTTCCTGACACCCTGGAACGCCAAGTAGTCGATCAGAGCGGCCATCAGGAACGTCTTGCCGACACCCGTGGCCAGGTCCGCGACCATCTCCTCGAACCCGTCACCGTCGGCGATCCGTTCCACCAGGGTGGCGAGAGCGTCACGGTTCGGTCGACGCAGGTCGAAGCGAGCCGCGATCTCCTCGATCAGGGCCTCGTCGTACTCAATCTGTGCGGTCATCGTCACTTCACCGTGCCCTTCTGGAACAGGTCATGCGGGGCATGCTTGATCCGCGACCCCTTGGAGAGTTCAGCCAGCAGTTCGGCGGCGCCCGGCAACACGGCCTTACCTACGATCACAGCCCGTTCGTTGGCCTCGAGGTTCTCGACGACAGTGCGCACGACGTCCACGTCCACCACACCGTCGATCACGGCCAGCCGGTTCCGGCCCTTCACTCCCGCGAACACGGCGTGATCCGGGGTGAGCGTGTACTCCAACTGCCCGGCCACAGCCTTGGACCAGGCCCCGTTCGTCGCCTCTGGGGACAGGAACACGGCGCCGATGTCGTCGTCCACCTCGTACATGGACGGGCCGACCTTCGCCACGGTAAATCCGCCCCCGCCCTCCCAGGTGGTGGTCTTGACCTTGCGGGTCTTCGTGGCTTCCTTGAGTGCCTTGAGCGTGGCCTTCACAGTTGCGGCCTTGATCCTGGCCAGGCTCTCCTCGTCCAGGTCCTTGGTCAGGGTCCTGGGGAGTTTCACGTCGAGTTCGTCGAAGTCAACGACCTTGACAGTTCGGTTGAGGGCTGTTCCGAAGTCGGTCGCGTCCTTCGGTGTCATGCCCTCGGGGAGCATGTCAGCGGCAATCCGTGCAGTCTTGGTGCTCACGCCGCCCGTGTCTGTGCCGTCGACGACCTTCCGCAGACGCGGGATGGTAAACGTCTGTGCCGTGCCGTCGAGAAGTTCAACGGTGATCCAGCGGCGCCTCATCTTGTGCGCAACGGCCGCAGTCGTCCCCGATCCGCCGAAGAAGTCCAGCACCAGGTCACCCGTATTGGACCCGATCTGGATGACGCGCTCGAGGAGGCGCTCGGGCTTTGGTGTGGAGAACGCGGTCTGGCCGGGGAAGAGCGCTTGAATCTCCTTCTTCGCGCCGTCGGTGTGGCCGACCTCCTCCCACAGCCACAGGTTGTCCGGAGTGCGCGTTGACCGAATCTCGCTCAGCCAAGACTTGCGGCGCAGTCCGCCCTCACCGCGCTTGGTGATGTACCAGGCGGGCCAGTTCCCTTCTTTCATCCGACGCTCTGCGCTCTTTCGTGCTTCGTCCACGCCGACGGCAAGCATGATGGCAGGCACGTTGGGCCGCACGTCGCCTACGGCCATACCACATCGCTTGGCGCGTTCTGCGGCGTCGTTGATGTTTCGGAGCTCGTAGGGCGCCCACCCCTGCATCGCGGCTAGGACATCCTCCTGCCCCCAAGTCCAGTGTCGGCCGGATGCCGGGTAGAGGAGTTCGCCCGTGAACGGGTGCTGGATCGCATACACCATTCCCTGGTGGGTCCTGGCGCCAGGGGCCGACACGTCGCTGGACATCCACGGCTCGGGATCACCGTCCGGGGACGAGTAGCGTGCATCTTGCGCCGCAGTGCGCGGCAGGCCATTTGGCGCCCACCCGGGCCCGTTCTGGTACACGAGGATCACATCCACGGCGTTGGACAGACCCTTTGCATCGTTTCGCGGCGAGTAGGTCTTCTGCCAGTGAACCTCGGCGATGAAGTTCTCGGCTCCGAACTCTTCGTCCATGAGGACCCTCATGCGATGGTTCTCGACGTCGTCGAGGTGGACCCACACAGATGCGTCAGCGGCAAGTAGAGGGCGGAGGTCGCGGAGCCGGTCTCGCATCATGGTCAGCCAGACGGAGTGCTCCAACTGGTCGGCGTAGTGCTCGAAGGTCTGCTCGGTGTTGAAGGGCGGGTCGATGTAGACCAACTTCACCTGGCCGCCATACTTGGCCTCCCACTCGGGCACGGTAGATAGGGAGCGGAGAGCGTCGCCAGAGTCCCCAATGATGACGAGGTTGTCGGACTCCTTTCCGACCTGATCGGTGATCTCGAGGGTCTTGATTTCGCGCACGCGGACGTCGTCGGGGTCGACCCAGGCGTAGTCATACTTGCCGTTCTCGGAGGGGATGAGGGCGGAGTCTTTGCCCATCCAGGTGAGTTCGAGGCGGCCTCTGGGCTTGCGCTTCATCGGGTGGTTGGTCCGTTCTGGGGAGGTGTGTGTGGCCCGTCTTCGTGCCCGTGCTGGGTACGCGCGTGCGGGTTCTTTCCATGCTACGGGGAGGGGGTTCCTAGCGGTTTGGGGTTTTCGGCGTGTCTTAGATGGGGGAGGGGACGCAACGGGCGTGTCAGATGGTCTGTGTAAGCCGT